>ONWJ01000207.1 GCA_900321535.1 uncultured Erysipelotrichaceae bacterium | reverse complement strand
TCCGCATCCATCATCAACGCGGCCAAAGACAATGGCCTCTCCGTTCCAGACGATATCGAAGTTTGCTCCCTTGTCGGCACCAAATACGCTTATATCCTCCGTCCAAGCATCACTGCCTTCCACATCGATTTCCAAGAAGTAGGGCAGAGAGCCATGTACATGCTCATCGATTTGATGAACCATGAACTAGTGGAAAAGAGCTGCTTCTTCGACGCTAAATTAACCCGCGCAGAGTCCACGAAAGACTGCTTCTAATCTATATATAAGATAATTAAGAGGGGCACGCCCCCTCTTTTTAGCACTCTCCTCTTGACAGTGCTAAAGTAATGACTATCATAATTACGAACTCGAAAAGGAGAATTCAAATATCATGATCAAACCATTATTCGACAACGTTCTTCTTGAGAAGAAACCTTCCGAGAAGAAAGTTGGCTCCATCGTCCTCACCTCCGAAAAGAAAGAGGGCAACGTCGCTACCGTCATCGCCGTCGGCGAAGGCAAGAAAGATGAAAACGGCAACCTTATCCCGATGATTCTCAAAGAAGGGGACCGCGTCATCTATCGTGAATATAGCGGCACCGAATATGAAAGCGAAGGCCATAAGTATTTGCTTCTGAAAGAAGAAGATGTCCTCGCTGTCATCGAATAAATGTTAGGAGGTAACTATCCATGGCAAAAGAAATCAAATTAGGCAAATCCGCCCGCGATGAAATGGTCGCTGGCGTCGATAAACTTGCCAATACCGTTAAACTCACCCTCGGCCCAAAAGGCCGCAATGTCGTCCTCGACAAAGGCTATGGCAGCCCGCTCATCACCAATGACGGCGTCACCATCGCTAGAGAGATTGAACTCCCTAATTCCTTCCAGAACATGGGTGCTAAACTCGTCTATGAAGTCGCCAACAAGACCAATGATTTGGCAGGCGATGGCACAACCACAGCCACCATCTTGGCCCAAGAGATGATCCACCGCGGCATTCAAGCGGTGGAGAAGGGCGCCAACCCCGTCTTCGTCCGCGCTGGTATGGAACGCGCTGGCAAAGCCGTGGCGGAAGAGCTGCTTAAAATCTCTCGACCAATCGATACCAACGCAGATATTGAATCCGTCGCAACCATTTCTAGCGGTGATCCTGCCATTGGCAAATTGATCGCTGAAGCAATGGAAAAAGTCGGCAAAAACGGCGTTATTTCCGTTGATGACTCCAAAGGTGTCGACGATGAGCTCGCCCTCACCCAAGGCCTTGAATTCGATAAAGGCTACATCTCCCCATATCTTGTCACTGACCGTGAGAAGATGGTGGCCGAACTCGAGAACGCCTATGTTCTTGTGACCGATCAAAAGATCTCCAACATCAATGATATCGTCCCGCTTCTTCAAGCCATTGTCGATGCTCATAAGCCATTATTGATCATCGCAGATGACCTTGATGCCGATGTCACCTCGACCATCGTCGTCAACAAGCTCCGTGGCACCTTCAATGTCGTAGCCGTCAAAGCCCCTGAATTCGGTGATGCCCAGAAAGCCGCGCTTGAAGATATCGCGATCACCACAGGTGCCAAATTCATCTCCAAAGACCTCGGCATGGAACTCAAAGAAGTCACCGTCGCTGATCTTGGCATGGTGAAGAAAGCGACCGTCAAGAAAGACAAGACCATCCTTGTCGGTGGGGAAGGGGAGAAAGCTCAAATCGCCGCCCGCATCGATGAACTTCTCGCCCAAGTCGAGCGCACAACCAGCGATTACGAGAAGAAGAATCTCCAGAAACGTATCGCAAAACTTGGCGATGGCGTGGCCTTACTAAAAGTTGGCGCCCTCACCGAAAGCGAGCTCAAAGACAAGAAACTCCGCATCGAAGACGCCTTGAACGCCACCAAAGCTGCGGTTGCCGAAGGCATCGTCATCGGCGGTGGAGCCGCTCTTGTTGAAATTTATAAAGAACTCAAAGGCAAATTGGTTGATAAGAACCCAGATGTCCAAAAAGGCATCACTGCCGTCTTGGAATCCCTCTTCTCGCCACTTCGTCAAATCGCCGAGAACGCAGGCTTTGAAGCCGATGACATCGAAGAGAAGCAACTCAAAGCCAAAAAGAACGTTGGCTTCAACGCCAAAGAAGGTGTCTGGGTTGATATGTTCGCTTCCGGCGTCGTCGATCCAACCAAGGTGACCCGTTCTGCTGTGCTTAACGCCTCTAGCATCGCCGCCTTGTTCGTCACCACTGAAGCTGCGGTTTCTGAAATCAAAGAAGAAAAGCCAGCCGCTCCAGCCATGCCTGAAGGCATGTATTGATCTTCAAAACATAAGCGCAGCTAGCAGAAATGCTGGCTGCGTTTTTTTGTTAAAACCCTGCAAATTGGGGCTATTTTTCATAATAACCCTGCAAAACAGGCCTTTTTTTGGAAAGATAACACGACCAATAAAAGTGGTTTTCTTCACACTCCGACGTTTCTTTAAGACCTATTCTATAATGAATTTAGGTCAATGCTGTGTTCGCGGATAAAGCCGCTATTCCATACTCACGTGAACCTTTCCGATTAACCCAACGTAGTGATGCAAAAGAATAGAAGCAGTGCAATTTCTTTCTGAGTAGGTTACAAGTCACTCAAGACGCGCTGCGGCATCGCGGCTCTTGCAAAAGTAAAACGAATGGATCTCAAGTAGTTGTGAACCTTTGTTTGGCGAGCTCGAAGGTTATGCTTGCAACCTCTTTTGAAACACTTGATGGGCCATTTTCGCCTACCCGTTTTTATACTGACTTTTCTCTGTGACACACCTATCTTTTGTGGCGCTTTGCACGAATGAAGCCTAAAAAACAAAAGGAAAAAACAAATGTTAAGTCCGATATTTCTATGACGTTTTCTATGAGATATTTTGCCAATGAGACGTTAGCAAAAATCCTACCTATTATTTTATTTATAAAATAGAATCCCATTTT
>ONWJ01000210.1 GCA_900321535.1 uncultured Erysipelotrichaceae bacterium | reverse complement strand
TATAAATAAATTACATTAAACCACGTAAGAAATCGGGGAGAATCTGCTCTTCGAAGTTATCTTCTTCCGCCCCGGCATCGCGAGCTTCTTGCTGCTCTTGAGAGATGTGCTGAGCACGGGTCTCGTCGACAGAATGCCCGACGTTTTCTTTCTTCGGCATGACGAATTGAGGGGTTGAGGTGAAATCGTATTCGGGTGGGAAGTCGCTTGCGATGACGGAGACCAAGATGGTGTCATCAAGCTCTTCATTGATGGAGACGCCGAATTTGACATCGATCATGTTGCCGGCCTGCTCAATGATGCGGTTGACGCATTCTTGGGCTTCATAAAGCGTGACGTTATCGCCACAGGTAACCGCGCAGATCGCGCGTCTAGCGCCGGAGATGGACGCTTCAAGAAGCGGGCTATTGATCGCGTTTTCAGCGGCATCCTGTGCTTTGGTTGGGCCATTTCCTGTGCCAAACCCGATCAAAGCGATGCCCGAATTCTCAAGGGTGGATTTCACATCGGCGAAGTCCAGGTTGATGACCGCCGGGAGCAAAATCAAATCGACGACGGTTTTGACCGATTGGGCCAAGACGCGATCGGATTCTTGGAAGGCTTGGGAGATGCGGGCTTGTCCAGCCGACATCAAAAGTTTGTCATTGGAGACGATGATGATGGAGTCCACCGCATCCTTGAGCTCGCTTAATCCGGTGACCGAGTGGGCGATACGGGTATTGCCCTCAAAGGTGAATGGACGGGTGACGATGGCGATGGTAAGGGCGCCTTCTTCACGGGCGATTTGAGCGATGACGGGAGAAGCGCCGGTTCCAGTTCCTCCACCCATGCCGGCAGCGATGAAGACCATGTTGGCCCCGCGGACGATGTCACGGATGGTGTCGACGCTGGCTTCTGCGGCTTTTCTTCCTTTTTCAGGATCACCCCCTGCGCCTAATCCTTGGGTGACGGTGTCCCCGATTGCGATTCGATGCGGCGCTTTGGAAGTCGCCAAAGCCTGACGGTCGGTATTGAGGACGTAGAAATCGACATTATCGATGTGCTCATCCATCATGCGGTTGACCGCGTTATTGCCAGCTCCGCCTACGCCGATGACGACGATACGGGCAACGGGCTCAAAGTTATCTAAATCCATGTTGTCGGTCATAATGTGTGATTCCTTTCATCAAAGGGTGTCATCCTCAAGGCTTGGTCGCTTGGTCTTCTCCTTTTTGGGAGAGACACGGGAGACGCTAGCCATCGATGTGTGATTGTCGCCGAGGGTTCCTTTGTATTGGCTTTTGGCGACCAATAGTCCTAGCAATGCCCCGTAGCCTTCATCCAAGCAGCCAATGGTTTTGCTCTTGGCGAAGAAGATCTCGCGGCGAGGGAAGACGGAGGATAAGAATGTTTTCACCCCAAAGAGCCGGCTGGCGCCGCCAGTGACGACAAGGGGCAAGGTGTCGAATCTGCCATTGTATTTGGAGAGCAATTGGTTGATCGCGTTTTTGGCGAGTCCGCCGAATTCCTCAAAATAACTGGAGATGATGTTGTTGAGGTCCTTCTGCTTGTATTGGCAGGTCGCATATTCTGGACCGGCGAATGCGGCAAAGGGCGGGTCATAAGCGATTTGGCGTTCATCATAGCCATAACGCAGCTTGAGAATCTCGGCGTGGCCTTCTTCTAACGAGAGCCCTTCTGCAATCATTTCGGTCAGGTCTTGCCCGCCGAGGAAGAAAGACTGCGAGCCATAAGGAGAGCCATTGCCAATTAAGGAAACGCTGGTGGTCTTCGCGCCCATGTCAAGCAAGATGTAGCTCGTGGGGAGATCTGGCATGGTTTTGATCCATTCGGCCAAGCAATAAGTCGATACCGATTCACCAGAGATGCGGAAATCTTCGTGTTGCACCAAATTCTTATAGAGGACGAGGAGTCCTTCTGGAAGCGTGTGGATCTTGGCTTTGATGGTGATGGATTCGCTCTTCTTTCCAAAGGGAGGATTGGCGTAACGTTCCCCATTATCCAGGATGAATTCATCGGGGACGATGTCGACGATCGCGTTGCTGCCTGGGATATTTTGCTTTCTAACCAAGGAGACGACGTTAGAGATGTCGAGTTTAGCGATCTCATTGCTGCTTGCGGTTGTCCCGGTGGTCTTCTCGTTTTCATAGACTTGAAGGCCGACGCTTGGGAGAACAAGGGTGAAGTCGGAGATGTTGATGCTGACCTTGGCTTGCTCGTCTTTCACTTCATGAAAGGTGGATAAAACGGCCGAATATGCCTTGGGATCGGTGATTTGCCCATCGTTATAAGCCCCGCGAATCTTTCGGAAGGTGCGGTAAATACAATAAGGCTCGCCGTTGAGGCAATAGCCAACAAGCAGTTTGACGCCGCTGGCGCCAAGTTCAATGCAAGCAATCGGTTTGTCCATAAATAATCTCAAATTGTATATTAATACAAAGCATCTTTTTTTGCTAGATGGCACAAGAAGCAAATTAGTAGTTTTTTAGGCTAAAACTAGAGGGGGTGTGGGTTGGAAGAATCTAATGCGATCTTTCAGCGATAAAGCGCGTCATCTGCAGGCTCTTTTCTAACGCATAGGAAAGCGATAACGCATATTGCTCATCGAATTGCTTCGATGAAATCTATGCTTTTGTTAACAACATTCGCGATTATGTTCTTGTTTTATGTCGATATATTCGTGGTTTTTGTTAACAACATTCGCGTTTATGTTATGTTGTTAAAACGCGTTTATCGGGGGAAAAGAAAACCTCTAGGGGGAGGGAGATTCCTAGAGGTTTGGATAAAGGCAAGTGTACTTATTCGTTGACTTCAGTAACGGGTGTTTCCTCGCTCTTTTCCTCCTCCTGCTTGCGCTGCTCGGCTTCCTGAGCCAGCGTAGCAGAAACGGAAACTTGATAGGTAACGAATATCGGCAAGGATGCGGAAACGCCCAGTCCAAAAAGAGCGGCCATAGCGATGCCGAAAGCACGAAGTCTGTAATAAGCTTTCTTGTGTCCGGTTTTCACTAATTTGTCTTTCATGGATGCTTCCTCCTTTGATTATTTTTTGATGAGGGTACGCAGCTTCGCGCTTGCGGCCCGGTGATTGCGGTCAAGCTCTTCTAAGCTCGGCGCGATCGGTTTTCTGGAATAGAGGGTGAATGGCTTCTCTTCGATTTGATCTGGGAGAAGGTTCACGTCTTCCCTACTGCCTTCAACGACCGATAATTCTTTGAATCGGTTTTTCACCAATCGGTCATCGAGTGACATGAAGGTGATGATGGCGAGTCTTCCATCTTTCCTCAGCAAGCTAGGTCCATCTTCTAGAAGAGCCTGCAATGCTTCTTCTTCATGATTGACCTCGATGCGCAAGGCTTGGAAGATCTGCTTCGCGGGATGGCCTTTCTTAGCTAAGGAATGAAAGGGTTTGCCGCTTTTGATGATGTCGACGAGTTCGAATGTCGTCTCAATCGGTTTGATCGCCCTGGCTTTGAGAATCGCTTTGGCGACCCCATAGGCGTCTTTGTCTTCCCCGAATTCACGGAAGATATTCGTCAATTCGAGCAAGGTGTAGGTGTTGACCACTTCTTTGGCAGTAAGTGGGTTGTCGAGGTCCATCCTCATATCGAGGGGGCCATCGTGTTGGTAGGAGAATCCGCGTTCCCCTTCATCGAATTGAGGGGAGGAGACGCCTAGGTCTGCTAGGATGCCGTCGACTTCTTGAATCCCTCGTCTAGCTAGTTCAGCTTTCAAATCCTTGAAGTTCGCTTTGATGAAGGTGACGTTTTTGCCGATGGCTTCTAAACGTGGCCTAGATTGCTTGATGGCTTCTTCATCTTGATCGAAGCAGAAGAGTTTGCCCGTTGGAATCCGCTTAAGGATTTCACTAGAATGGCCACCTCTTCCGGTTGTGCAATCAACGTAGATGCCACTTGATTTGATGGCGAGGCTATCGATGGTCTCCTTTAGAAGTACCGGGATATGCTCGCTCATGCTTTTCTCCTTGGGGCTAAGGATTCGAACGACGATCCGTGGGTGAGTTGGTATTTAGCGTATGCTTTCGCATCCCATACCTCGAAGTGATCGAGCACGCCGATGACGGTGACATCGCGGTCGAGTTGGTAATCCCCAAGGATTTCCCTTCCGATCAGGATGCGGCCATGGCTATCGATTTTCATCTCGTTCGCACTGGATGTCGCTAGACGGATATAGGCGCGATTGGTTTCATCGTTCCAGTCTAATTGACTCAGGCTCTCCATCAATTCCTCGAACTTTTTTTCGGGGTAGATGGCGATGCAGCCTTCGAACCCTCTTAGGAGATAATAAGTTCCCTTCGCTTCTCCAATGAGTTTGGAAGGGAGCTGCAATCTGCCTTTTTCGTCGAGGGAGCGGTCATATTTGCCTAGAAACAATTTTCCCACTTTTTCCCACCTTTGACAAAATCATAACCGCTGCGACGATTCCTTGCAAGAGGTTTTGAGATGTTTTTCATTAGAAAAGGAGATGCCTGAGAGAAAGGAAACGAAAGGGTAAAAGGTTGCCGTGCATCTATTCCGTTTTTTGGCATCTCCAAAAGCGCGCTTTCTGGATATACCGTCACGACCTTCCGCGGCATCTCTATCAATAGCGATGAAGACAAAAGCATTGCCTTCCTTTTGCTTCGACCGGTCCTCGCCCCATCAAAAAAAAGCAGGTTGCCCTGCTTCTTTTTATGCTTCTTCCAGCGATTGCAACACATCAAAGGGAGATGGTTCATCGTGAGGCTCATCCCCTTCTTCATAGAAATGGGAGTCCTCGTCGACTTTTGGCATTTGGCTGCCTGGACGAAGGGGTTTGATCGGCACTTGCCCTCTTAATAAGGCGAAGCAAATGTCGATTGGCTCGATGAGATTATTGGGAAAAACATACCCTTCTTCATCATCGAGTTCATCTTCTAGCAACAAGAACCATTCGTCGAGATCGACGTGATACGGGAAGGTTTGATTATCGCGAGCGTCCGCGAGCAAAAGGTCCGCCTCCACATGGGCATCCATGGCCAGGCGTTTCCCTTCTTTTTGAATGACGCCTTCTAGATGGGCGTTTTCAATGCCGCGAAGCGGATAAAGAT
>ONWJ01000211.1 GCA_900321535.1 uncultured Erysipelotrichaceae bacterium | reverse complement strand
TTCCAAGCAAGTTCCCCGAATATCCAAACGCAAAAGTGAGGATTGTTAAACCTGGTACGTTTGATTCTGTGAAATCTACATTAAAAAGGCTTTATTTGCCAAGAACCTTATGGACAATCGAAGAGGACATGTTCGATGCTACGTACACAAATCTTAAAGTGATTGCCGATAGCACGGAATGCACTACCGATTTCGGCAAGGCTGATAGTGCAATAACACCGCGCATTGATTTGCACCGACTTGTCGACTTGGAATTTATTGGAACTCGTGCTTTCTTAAACATGAGTCAGAAGCAAACTATCAAACGAATTCATCTTCCCTATAACCTTATTGCCGTTGGTGATGACGCTTTTGGTAAAGAAGGCGCAAATAATGCCCAATTCAAAAACGTCATTAGTTTTAAATGGGATTATAAAGAGCCAGACCCATTGACAGGGAAAGGGGGGTCAAGACTTGAGACAATCGGTGCGAACGCCTTCTTTAAGATGGGCGTTAACGATGGCAAAGGAAGCCAAGACGATAATCAAAAAATTGATTATACCACTACCAATTACATTCGAAACCGTGATGATCGCGGGGATATTGAGTTATCTACGATTGTTTTTCCAAGGACATTCCGTTACTTTGGAATTACTACGCATGATCGCGATATCTATATGAATCGTGCGGTGGACCCTTTCCAGTTCACCCTTTATACGGGCAACAAATACAACCGACCTGCCCACGCTTTCACGGCGTGTCCGTTGATTTCCACTGTTATATTTAAGGGGTCAACCGACTCTTCAAAGACAACCGATTTGATTATTCCATGTCAAACCTTTGTCTTTAACGACTCGTTGCAAACAATCATTATTGAAGAGCGATACGGTCACCATGTTACCTTTCATACTCAAAACGGCGCTTTCGGACAAGAAACCATTGGTTCTAATTCCGGAAGATACAAAAATGATTTCCGTGGCGATCCTTTCCTTCAAACCCTCGTTTTGCCAAACCAACACACAACACTTCATATACAGCATGGTGCATTCCGTGGCAATTCTCGCGCTGCGATATATTTCACAGGGAATGAAAATCAAAATATGTTAGGGCATATTAAGAATTCCAATGCCGGTGATAACAATAGTCAGTGGACTGGCATTGGTTAACGAAGTGGCAATACAATTTCATTTAATTATTCAAACAGAGAATCTGATGACTTAGGTAGTGTCGTTCATTGGAAAAAAGCGGCTACCGAAGAGACATTTGATAGCGGCACTAACGCCCAAGGCCGATACAACAAAAACATCGGTATTTATTTCAATGATCAGAACTGCAAAAACACTTTCGACATCGACCAAGAAATACCAACCTATCACAACATACATTATAAGGACACGTATCCTCTTGATGGCGAAGGTGACAAAAACATCGACGTTGAAGTCGGCGATGCTAGCAACGTCAACGAGCTTTATATCGATAATAAAAACACCTATGAAGGCGGCAGCATTACTCGCCAACGTTCTAAATGCGCCTATGTCTGCCATTATGACGCCACCCCCGCTAACCGATATGCGGAGATGTCAAAATACCTTTATAACACCTGGGATAAGCAAACGGGGGAAACCGATGCTATCATCACTACCGCGAAGATAGCGGAATCGGTGACGGTGAAACATAAGGTTGGTGATTCGGCTCCGACTGATTTTGAATTCACTGTAACGAAGATTGGCGAATCCGCCTTTTCCGCAGCTTTCTGCGATGGAAAAGATCGAAAAAATCAGCCAACACCAAAGATTTTAGGTGGGAATCCCGGTTTCGCTGACTTAGAAACTGTTGTTTTGCCTAATAGCATCAACGAGATTAAGAAGTTCGCGTTCTTACGTGCTTACGGGGTGACCCAATTATCTTCTTATTCAGAAAATACGACTTCCGATGATATCGTTCCTTCTAGTCTTGCTTCCATTGGTCAGAATGCTTTTTCCTTCACGAGTATCAAAAAACTATTGAAAATACCGGACGGTTGTAAGTTCTTCGAAAATGAAGTTAAGCCTGATACGGGTGGAAAGACGACCTCGGTTTTCGCTAATAATCTTGGGCTTAGAAGAGTTACTTTCGGCAACACTGGTGATGAGGGCTCGGATGACTCAACGAATTATTTAACAACTACTTATACGAACTCTAGTAGCAAAAAGTGCACGACCGCCATCTATTCAAAGAACCCCGGGGGAACCTTTTATAACGCAGGTAAACTGCTTTTGGTTTTAAATCGTGATCCTGCAGACAAATACAAAGCCTCAAGTCCTACTACGGATACCACTAGTGATACTTCAGGAACCCCAAAGAAGATTACCTTTGATGGGCAGTACCATAAAGTCAATAGCGTGACAAAACCATTCCTTTTCGGTGCCTATAAAATGGGCTTCTGGATTTTTAGATTGGAAGTTGGCCCAGGAACGACAACAAAAGACGCTGATGGCGCTGATACAAGCTCTGTTTTAACTCAGCCCTTATTCTCTGCCGTTTGTAGTCGCGGAAGTAACGGGGATGGTACTGCTGGCAATGGGAATGCGACTCATAGCCCAATTTATTTGGGAATTGAGGTGTCCAAATATCCAGATTGGAAATGCGATCTTGCCGAAGCTGGCGGGGATATCATGTTCAAACTGCCATCCTACGCTTTCAACGGCTGCGATAAATTAGTAAAAATCGTTCTTCCTGATGCTTCTGGCGACAACACGTTCCTTCCAGAAGGTCTCTTTGCAGACAACACCGACACGGGACTGAAATATGCGACTTCTCACGACGAGAACACTGCCGGATTGCTTGATTTGACCACAAGTGGATATACGAAAATCGCTAACAATACATTCAAAAACAACAAGGCCATCACCGAATTTATTGCTCCTTCTATTGGCGACTTTGACCTTGATTCAGGGTGCTTTTCCGGCTGCACTAACTTGACCACGATTGATTTCAGGCATGTAACAGGAAAACTTCAACTAAACGGGAATTGTTTTGCTGGATGCACTAGTTTGACCACGATTTATTGGCCGACTGAAGCAACTGCCGAAGTTAGATTGGACAAAGATGGATCTTTCAGCGGGTGTACTAGTTTAACAAGCGTGACGCTTCCTTCTAATTTATCGAAAACAGGCGGTAGCTCTGTCCAAAAACTTGGACAAAACCTTTTCAAAGGTTGCACGGAACTTGCAACGGTTAGTTTTGATGGCGATACGCCTAAGATTAAAACGATTGGAACAAGTGCTTTTGAGGGATGCAAAAAGCTTCAACTTAGTAATTTTGATTTCACACATCTCACCGAGCTTGCGACGATCGACACCAACGCCTTTAAAAACGCCGGTGCCGATGTTTCCGCTGATACCTATGGCAATGTCACGTTCCCTTCAACGATTGAGACTTTCAATTCAAGTTGCTTCGCTACTGCGAATGTTAAAACGGTGACCTTCGAGTGCTCTAGCATCACTTTGGGCGAAAATGCCTTTAATGATTGCAACAACCTTGTTGCAGTACGCTTTACTAATCATGGATGCGAGTGGGGCGGAACAAATACTGGCATCTTCTCTTCGTGTGAAAATCTTACTGAACTGCAACTTCCTACCGGACATACTTTGGCGTATACCTCTGGATCGATCGTGCAAGGTGACACATCCGTGAAAATATATTCGTTTACGAAGATTAATGGCAGCATAAATACTTCTTCTACTTGGCGTGATACGGGCTCGGGAGACGCTCCAATTTACTTCTTATTTGAAAGTGGCCAAGACTTAGAAGATGGTGGTCTCATTACCCAAGGCACTTCTGGAGTTAATGCTGGGTTAGCCAACACTCTTTTCTGGGAACTTAGTGGTAATGTAGCGGTCCCACTTGGCAAGGTGACCTATGATGGAAGCACCATCAGATTCGAGAGCGGAAAGACTGTCTCGTTCTAATTTATCTGACGATGCAATGAATTGTTGCTGCATTTTGCAGCCGAGGGCATACATTGTGTTTTGATTCGAACGATGAATTCTTTTGTTTCGCTCTATTTGGGCCTGTAAAACCGAAAAATGCATTTTTCTTCAAAAACATGCGATGGGATCGATTTTTCAAGAATTATCCTCGAGAGGCATCGTCTTATACCAATGTTGTGGTGGAAGTCAAAACATTCAAAAACTATAAAACAAAGTCTCTTGATCACTTTCACGAGAAATATTCGGGCATAAAAGGCCGTCAACACGTCATTGGCATAAAAACTATAAGCGGGAGGAATCGAAGATAACCATCCCCATCTATCTATTGCCGTTAATGGCATTTCGATGATGAAGAACAGATTGCACACTCCATACAGAGGATAGGGGGGTCGAACCAGTTTCTTTTATAGAAAGGTTTTCTTCGTGTTTTCAAAAGCCTCGATTAAATCTATCCTTTTGTCGTATTAAGCCCTTCTTTCTACACTTTTCCAAGTGACTTTTTGGTATATCTCAACACTTTTTTCAAGGTTGTTTAGAAGAAAAGTTGTAATCGGTGGCGAAAAGTGGCGGAAAGTTGTAAACGGTGGCGGAAAGTTGCAACCGGTGGCGGATTTGCTATAATACCAGTGTATTCAAGGAGGCAAAGCGATGGAACCAATACGCAAAATTCCTTTAGGTGTAGAAGATTATAAAATCGTATCAAGGGACTGCTACTACGTTGATAAAACCATGTTAGCCAAAGAGGTTGCGTCTTTGCCAGATGGATCGGTCACGCTTTTCACACGTCCAAGGCGTTTTGGCAAATCCCTCGCGATTTCCATGCTTTCTGCCTTTTTCGATTGCAAAGACGCAGAAGCAAAAACCTACTTTCAGGGAATGAAAATTGAGAAAGAACGGGAATTCGCGCTTTGTGGAACCTCGCCCGTTGCGTCTTTTAGTTTTAAAGACATTCAGGCCAAGAGAAGCGAGGAATTACTCCGACAAACAACCGCGCTGATTCGGAACGAGTTCTTTCGTCACAACGAGCTTTTGAATAGCTCCGCTATCAATGAGGACGACCGTAACTATTATCGATCCTTCATCGATTCAAACATGGATGACATCGATCCGACCGATGCGTTATATCGTTTGACAGCAATGTTAGAAAAACATTACGGTCAGCGTTGCTATCTCTTCATTGATGAATACGATACCCCGATTCAAAATAGCCGCGAGCGTGGCTTCTACGACGAGGTTATTGGCTTCTTCCGCCTTTTATACGGGAAAGCGCTAAAAGGCAATTCCCATTTGAAAGTAGCGGTGCTCACAGGAGTGCTTCGAATCGCGAAAGAATCCTTATTCTCTGGATTAAATAACCTAATTGTTGATAATGGCTATGACAGCGCATTCCCGGAGTTCTTTGGCTTTACTAAAGAGGAAGCACGCGCGTTAGTGGAATATTTCAATGCAAGTCATTCATTTAATGACCTTTGGAATTGGTATGGTGGGTATTGTTTCGGTGGCGAAGAAATCATGAACCCATGGTCCATCTTAAGCTATTTCCGTTTCCAAAATAGCTTAAAGGAATATTGGACGAACACAAGTACCGTCAGCGTTCTTTCTGAAATCAGCCAGGAATCATATGCCTCTTGCTCGGATTTATTAAAGCGATTGCTCAATGGAGAAACCGTGGAGATGAAGCCGAATTTCGTGGTAAGTTACGCGGATTCTCTTGATAGTAGTGAGCGCCTTGTCGGGTTCCTCATCGCGACGGGCTATTTAAGCGTCAACGTCGAAAACAAGCAACGTATTATTATTCCCAATAATGAAACCCGTATCGCCTTGCGCGAGGAGGTATTGAAACGATATCGCTTTGAAAACGAAAGCTTTTCCGTTTTAGACGCCCGCCAAGCAATTGAATCCGGGGACGCGGAGAGGTTCTCTTTGATTATCAAGAAGGTATTGCTCCATTCATTCTCTTTCTTTGATTTTCAGCAGGAACGCTCCTATCAGGCAATGGTGCTGACCCTTGTTTCCATTCTCTTTGAAGACTGCATCGTCAAAAGCGAAGTCAATACTGGACAAGGTCGTTGCGACATCATGATTCAGCCGCGAATCGCGGGGAAATTCGGCGCGGTTATTGAGATTAAATTCATCAAAGCAAAGACCAGCCAGCAAAGGATTGAAGAGCGCGCCTTGGTCGCATTAAAGCAAATCAAGGACAAAGAGTATGCGGAAGATCTCATCCTTCTTGGGGCGAATCCGATCTACGCTTATGGTATTGCTTTCTTCGATAGAAAAGTCGCGATTAAAGTGGAAGCGCTGAATTCCAAATAAACACTCTTTATTTATATAAGGATTATTAGAGACGACTTGTAGACCGATTCTCAAGCGCGCTTTTGTAGTAGGTTACGTCTTATTCAAAATGAATTGAAAAAGACAAAGGAATCTTGTCAGACGGTTTTCTTATTTCACCGTGCGTGCCGCGGACAAGAACCCTTAACAATCTTCTTTATTTGGCGGCGGTTGCACGGCCTCTTTGAATGGCTGAAGATAATATCGAAATGTGCATATTATGGTTTCGAATCAGCTTTTGAATTGAGAGAGCCAAAATGCCGGCTCAAATCGGCTCCTGTTTGTTTTAATGGCATCCAAGGACTTTTAGAAGAGCTTAATCACCTAGGAGTTCCTCAATCCGATATTGAATGAACTCTTCTATCAGACGAAGGCGTTTCTTGCTTAGACTATATTTTGCTGTTTTCTTGAATCTGAAGCCCTT
>ONWJ01000212.1 GCA_900321535.1 uncultured Erysipelotrichaceae bacterium | reverse complement strand
CCTATCTCCCATTCTGCATCTTTCGCAATGGAAGAAGGACTGTCGGGGATATTGTTTCGGTAGTCTTCTTGATCCTTGCGGTCACCGCGACCATCATCATGCCGATCGTGTTCTCTGGAGACTTCGACCACTGGCTATCGACCGCGATCGCAATCAGCATCTTGGTGTACTACGTCTTCAACTTACAGCAACTCTCTAACCGTGATGCTTTAACAGGTTTATTGAACCGCATCTCCTTCTATAAAGAGATTCGTTCGAATCGCAATCGTATCAATGCGGTCATCTCCATCGATTTGAATAGCCTGAAGATCATCAACGAAAAAGAAGGCCAAGAGGCTGGCGATAAAGCCCTCCAATCCATTTCCCATTGCTTATTGACCTCCATCAGCGTTGGTCAACGTGCCTTCCGCTTGGGCGGCGATGAGTTTGTCATCATCTGCTGCAACGCTCGCGAAAACGATGTGAAGCACCTTTTGGAGCGTATTGAACGCCGCGTGAAAAACACCCCGTATACCATTTCCCTTGGGTTATCCACCAAGCGCGATGGAGTCACCTTGGATGATATGCTCAAAGAAGCCGATCATAAGATGCGCGAGAACAAAAGAAATTACTATTTGAATCAAACCAAGCGAAATTCGTAGAGATTTTTTGAAATTTTAATCTGCTTTCATTTAAAAAGTTGCCCTCTTTTGAAAGGATAACTTCTTTGTAATAAGGTTTCTGCCAACTCTTCTATATGCGTACTTGAGACAAGTAGGAATCTTATTCGACTTCGACTTCCTTGATGAGGAGTTCGTTGCCTTGTTTAAGAACCGTATGCTCGCTCTGGCATTTCGGGCATATCTTAGCGAATTGGATCGTGTCATAGACTTCGCCACAATCTAAACATGTCGAGTAAGCGTGGATGAACTCAATCTTCAACTCGCTGTCTTTGAATAGTTCGTCTTCTTTGACAAACCATTTCCAGGCATCGGTTAAATAATGAGGAACAATACCTGAAACCGTGCCGACGCTTAAAGTGACGGAACGCACCTTGCGCACCGGCTGTTTCTCGAATGTATCGTAAAGGGTGTCTACGACATTATGGATGAGGGATAACTCATGCATTATTCAGCGGCTTTCTTTGCCTTTGCTTTAGCCTCTTTCTTCAGCTGACGGCTATGTTTCTTGATCGCGAAAGTTCTCTTGATCATATATGGAAGAACCTTCTTCATCGTTTGTTCGCATGGAACGAGGTCGCTCGCCTCAGGAATATCACGGCTAAGATGGATCGCATCGAAAGCGCAGTGAGTGGTGCAGATACCGCAGCCAATGCACTTGTTCGGGTCAACGATGGAAGCACCGCAGCTTAAGCAACGTGCAGTCTCAATCTTAACCTGCTCTTCGGTGAGAGTAAGTCTAGCATCACGGAAGCTCTTCTTCTGGTCAATCGTGCCATCTAAGCCTTCTTCCTGACGTTGAGAATGATCATAGGAATCTGGGTCGATGTAGATATCGTCTTTGTTGAGGGCGATGAATTCCATTTTGTTCATGCCTTCGCTGCGATCGGTGCCTGGGTGGGCAATGCGGTGGAGCGCATCGGCCGCCATTTTGCCAGCTGCGATAGCGTCGATAACGAACTTCGGACCAGTATAGACATCGCCACCGACAACAATCTGAGGATCATCGGTGCGATAGGTGTATTTCTCAGCAAGAGGCGCGCCGTTAGGAGCGGTCTTGACTCCGGTTCCTTTCAGTAAGTCACCCCAGACGATGGCTTGGCCAATCGCGAAGATGACTTTAGAAGCTGGAACCTCAACCGTCTCATTTTCATCATAAAGCGGGCTGAATCTGCCGGTTTCTGGGTCAATGGTTCTGGTGCAGCGCTTGAAGACGACGCCAGTGACTTTGCCTTTCGCGTCGACTTTGACTTCTTTTGGCCCCCAAGCAGCATTGATAATGACGCCTTCTTCCTCGGCTTCTTCTTGCTCGAGCTTAGAAGCGGGCATGGTGTCACGCGTCTCAAGACAATACATCGATACTTTGGATGCACCGAAACGAGTTGCAACTCTAGCGCAGTCAATCGCGACGTTTCCGCCGCCAACGACGACGACATCGCCTTTTATCTTTTGTTTTTGGTCTTCGCAGGCTTTGGCCAAGAAGTCTACCGCGATCTCGGTACCTTCAGCGGTATCGTTAGCAACGCCAGGACGTCTGCCACCTTGGCAGCCAATCGCAATATAGAAGGCGCAGTAGCCTTGCTTCTTGAGCTCATCAATCGTGATGTCTTTGCCAACTTCAACGCCGCATTTGATCTCGACGCCGAGCTCTTTCATAACCTCGATTTCTGCATCGATGACGGCACGTTCGAGTTTATAGGATGGAATGCCATAACGGAGCATACCGCCAGGTTCGTTGTGTTTTTCGAAGACGGTCGGGCGATAACCTTTGATAGCAAGGTAATAGGCCGCGCTTAAACCAGCTGGACCAGCGCCGATGATGGCGATTTTCTCTTTGAATTCGAATCCTTTGACGCAGGATGGGATTTCCTT
>ONWJ01000213.1 GCA_900321535.1 uncultured Erysipelotrichaceae bacterium | reverse complement strand
GTCCAGGACAAGCCTGGACCCTAAATTTCCCAGGTTAAGAAGGAGATTTTGCATAATTGTCTTTATATACCTTTTTGCTACAAGGAGCCGATTTTTCGATGCCGGAACCACTATTTAGTAACGATCGTCTTCATCATATGGATTGTCTTCATTTTCCATAGAATCATAAACCATATAATCGACAAGCCTTCTTCTGACCTCTTCTTCAGGTAGT
The DNA here is from genome assembly GCA_900321535.1 of uncultured Erysipelotrichaceae bacterium. GTDB lineage: Bacteria > Bacillota_I > Bacilli_A > RFN20 > CAG-826 > Alloenteromonas. The sequence goes on along the minus strand of ONWJ01000213.1, from coordinate 3,959 downwards.
TCATCAACCAATTCCTTATATCTTTTCCTTATTTCTTCAATTTTTTTATCGTGTTCTCTTTCTCTTTCTTCCAAATCTTCATAATAATGATTTCTTTCATATATTGCTTGCTGGGCTTCATCAGGAAATATAGAAAAATACACCGCCATTTTATGTTTACAAATCGTTGATTTGCCAGCGGCATGAGGGCAAGTACAAGTGGATTTTCTAGGGTGGTTTATATTTAAATGAACATGATATTTTTCTGTTCCTTCTACTTCGGCCTCATACTCATATTCATTTATTTTGTTTATTGATTTAACCCTATTGTTTTCGAAGTATTCTAAACCTCTCCAGTAAGAGCGATAACTACATATTTCTCTCATTCCCATTATTAAAGAATCTCCCAATACCCCGTTTTTCTCGATCCCATTCTCTTTAATATATTTTTTTCGTCAAACCTTCTATGTGCCAATAAATCGTAGGTTCAGATTTGCCTATTTTTAGATGATTCTGGAATAGTAATGTATTTGTTTTTTCTACTTTCACCTAGTATTTTTTATCCAAATCGTTTTCTTATCATTTGTCTTATCATTTATCTTATCATTTACCAATTATTATGCATAAAGTGTAAGTAGACGCGATGAATATTGTGTAGATAGGATGAATAACGTGTTGACACGATAACTCTTCATCATATTCGCCACTATTTTTATCTTCAGAATGATAAGAATCCAGGTTCTGATACATACCTACTTTTTCAAAAAAGTTCGATGTAATAAAAGAAAAAATCCCTAATACGAATGTATCAAGGACTAAGTACTTAGATGGTGCCCGAAGCCGGACTCGAACCGGCACGTCCTCATCAGACATTGGATTTTGAGTCCAACGCGTCTACCATTCCACCATTCGGGCGGGTGTCTGAGCGCCAAATGGCGCAAAAGTGATTATATAGAAGCCCAAGGTGCTTTTCAATTGAAGATAACGCATTCTGTAGTTATCGGGTAATTTGTTTCTAGCTAATTATCGGGTAATTCGTTTCCGCCTTAATGTCATGCCTTTTATGCCGAGAAAAACCGATGGCGCGAGGGATCTCCTTGGTTATCATCGGAGGCATCTGGCAAATATCCTTCGGAGCGTGCGCGGACGGTTGCCTGGGGTTCCAAGGGGCCGAGGCTCGTGCCCATCGGTGGAATTGGAATAAATGGGGTAGAAACAAGTTACCCGATAATGACATTGAAGATGACGCATTCAGAAGAAAACCTTCTATATGCCGATTAAAAGGCAAAAAGACCGAGTTCGATGATTTGGGCAAGAACACCTGACACCACATCATACCCCAATCGGAAGAGGCGGCCCGAATCAGCTCGATGAACGTCTCCTTCTTTTTATTTAGTTCCATCAAGCACCCCACTGCTGACCAAGTTTTTGAGCGCCCTTCTGGGAAAGTCTCCCGCAAAGCGAAGAAGCTGATCGGGAGATACATGGTTCTCCTTCATGTAGGCCTTAATAAGGGCTTTCGATACGCCTTCAATCGAAGGGGCGTCACCCATCTCCGAAAATAGCTCCAGCAAGGTATAGCAGCCGACGTTTTCTTTATTGATCGGGAAGCGGGAACGCCGCAACACAAACCGCATCCCTTTGATGCTCACCGTTCTTTTGCGGGTCGGCTCATGGTTGGTGACAATCTCCAAAACATTCGGGATTTGGCTAGACAGGGCGAAACGGTCCAAAAGACTAAGCCCCGAATAAAGGCCATAAACGCCTCTCTCGCTTTCGACGTATTTGTTTTGGGCAACCATCCTCGCGGTGATTTTCGAAACGCCGAGGACCGTTTCTTTCGGCAAATAATAGACCCCGCGGGAAAAGCGGATGATCTCCCCTTTTTCCTCGGCTTCCCTGAGCATGCGGAAAACATAGGCTTTCGTGAAATCGGGATAAAGAGAAAGAAGGTCATCCGTAAAAATGGGGACGTCGGATTGATACGTTTTTTTGATTCGCTCCATCCACATAAACAACTCCAATCAATAGTATACTATTTTATACATTATTTGTATAAGTTAGTTATTCCACCATAACCCCTCTCCATTAACTAATAGGCGTCGAAAGGGCAAAAAGAATGGAGGAAAGAAAAACGCCCTTTGGGCGTTAATTCTTGAAAACGACATCACCACATGAATTCCAAAGAAGAGAGAGGATCCTCGTTCTCCAAAAGAACCTCATCTTTGTAAGTGAGCTTATAAGAAGTCGGGACATTGATGTTCTCTTTGATGTAACGGACCATGTCGCCCTTAATGGGCGCCTTTAGGTCATGGCCACCCAAATGAGGGATCGTGATGCTTAGGCGATATCGTCCTTTCTTGATGACGATTTCCTGTTCGTCGATCTTGATGGGCTTGCCGCCATTATAGGTGCAGAAACGGTATTCCTTGTCTTTGGTCTTGATGAAACAAAGCAAGCCCACAAAGTGGATGAACCCCAATAAGGGGATGGTGGCGATGGCCAAGGTGACGGTCGCGCCTTCTAAGACCGAGTTGTACCAAACATACTTTTTCGGGAAGTTGGTTCCACTATCGCCTTCGATGTAGCCTAAGCCACCATCAAAGGACTTCTTTGTTCCGTTGATGGTCAAAGAGCCACTAAGGCCATGCGACATCGAATAGATCTCGTGGCGGCATTCCATCGGGAGATAGGTGAAGGGACCCATCACCTTATGGGACAAGGGATGAAGCTCGCCCAGAACAATCTCCCCGACCATCTTGATGTCTTCTTGCTCAATATGGATTTTGGCCTCGTTCCCTTCGATTACCAAAGAATGAGGGTCATCAATCAAATGAGCACCATCCTTTGTGATCAACTGAAGCATATCGCCTTCGTTGCTGTGGCTTTGGATCAAAGCGAACGTATTGCCATCCGGAGAGATGAATTTGTAGTATTTGCCGAAAAAGCGGTTCTTGGCCATAAGGGTAGTCTATGGGAAGGAGAAGAAATAGCAAATGGGTTGCTTCTTTGTTAGAGAGGCTTCGCGGCGCTTCTTTCTATGCCACTTTCTTTAAGATGGCAAGGATCGCTCGGCCGAAATTGGTTTGGCCTTTTTTGGAAGCGAGGGTCTCTCTTTCGCAGAAAAGAGAGGCCTCATCGATTTCGTTCTTTTTGGGATAATGCCTTTTGAAGATGGCAACCGCATCGACTTTCGAGACGCCATTCCGCGCATTGCAAAGAACGTGTTCGATTTCTGGGTAGGAAAGGCAGAACGAGTAATCGAGGCTGGCACAATATTCTTCGATTTCGCTAAGCCTCTTTTTCGTATCGTTGCCCTTGTTGTCGTAATCCAAGCAATAGACGACGTAGGTGTCCCCTTTTGGGAAAGAGGATTGAAAGCTTCGGATCTCCCGTTTCACGCGGGAGGAACGGTAATTCCCATACCCAGCCATATAAACGAAGTCGTAAACGATTTTGAGGTCGCTTTGCACCCCAGAAGAGACATAACGCGTGAAATGATTTTTTAAAATCCAAGAATAATAAGGGGCATCCGTCCGCGAAATGGGGTCCGCCTCAACGACGAGAATGATCTGTATCCTTCTCGTATGCGCCATCAAGACCGCCCCTCGCTTTCAAAGATCCCAGCGAAGTCAAAAGGATGTAGATTCAACGGGGTTCCGCCCAAAGCCCCGCGCGTATAGAAAAGCGAGGGCGAGGATTTGCCTTTGCTGACCCAACTGACGATCTCGCACTCGTCGGTAAGGACATCGATGGATTTGCGGAGTCGTTTCAACGATTCCATCGCGTTGATGTTATGCGTCGTGAGAACCAGCTGGCATTCGGAAAGGCCGATAAAATATTCAAGGAGCCTCTCGAAGAAGGCGTCGTGAAGCCCCGCGTCCATCTCATCGATAACGACAATGGATCCCTTGCTGGCTGAGTAAAGAGCCAAGAACAGCTGGCAAAGCTTTTTGACGCCGGTGCTCTCGAACTCATAG
>ONWJ01000214.1 GCA_900321535.1 uncultured Erysipelotrichaceae bacterium | reverse complement strand
TAATCATGCTGGCATGCATCGATAGAGACCACGAAATCACCGATATCCATCTTCGAATCAAGCGAACCCGCGACACCGGAGTTGATGATGACATCGCATTTAAAAATATGGATCAACGTGTGAGCGCAGATTCCGGCATTCACGTTCCCCATGCCACATTGAACGACGACCACATTTCTGCCATTGAGCTCGCATTCAACGAATTCCATCGCCGCGATGCGAGAACTAGAAAGAATATGCGCACTTTCTTTGATCAAGGCGACTTCGTTTTCCATCGCGCCGATAATACCAATCTTCATGTTCTTTAGCCTCGCCGTATTGTAAAACCAATTAACGAACCTGTCTATGCTTCCCTATATTATATATAGGATAAGAAAAAATCCTCGGATTCCGAGGATTGCTTTCATTCTGGTGCCCTCACCCTTAGTCGAAAAGAGGTCTGATCCTTACCATGGATCCGTTCTACCGCTGAACTATGAGGGCGGTATGCTTTCAGGGTATCCCCCCCTGTTAGCAAGTGAGATTATAGACATGTGAGGGCAACTGTTCAACAAAGATTTTCAAAAACGCACTTTTTCCTTCATTTATGAAAACTTTTCATAGAAAACATCGATTCTATCTTGACGTGTTTCAGAAATTTTCTGAAAACGCTTTCAGTTAGATGGAACCGCTTTCACCTGTTTTAACGCTTGTAATGCCCAAAAAGAGGACTATTGTATGGGCGCCTTGAAAATCAGGGCACTTGAATTTGGGAGGTGACGAGTATGAAGTCAACCGTTTATTCCCAGAAGCTCGAAAAGATCGCCATGCGTGGCCCTATCTTCTCCAGCCCAAAATATGAGACTTTAGAGAAGGAACGCCCGGTGGTCTTGTTCTTCGGACCATATGGGACTGTCATGACTGCTGAGTCCAAATAAGACAGGCAATTTCAGGGGCGAATGCCCCTTTTTTCGTTGTTTCATGTTTTTGGTTTATGATTTATCATAATCAAGCCAATTATGGTCTTAGATTATTTTGTAACCAATTTCTTCCTATTGTTCGTTTCCATCGGGATCGTCACTTTAGTAACCCGTGACTATAAGATTTCCAATCGGAACGCGATTTTCCCATTGCTCATCATCTCTTCCGTGTTACTCGGTTCAGTCATGATTGCATTGGAATCTTTTGCGATTGCAAATCCAAGTTTCGTCATGCTTGCGACCTTCTGCACTGCTTTTGGGTATTGCTTAAGACCATTGATCATCTGTTTCTTCATTCAGATGGCTAGAAGAAACAAGCTTGTTTTCCGTATCACCCTAGGCTTAGTTGGAGTTACTACGTTAGTCTACGCTACTAGTTTATTCATCAACGTCGAATGGATGTCGCATCTAACTTTCTATTATACGGTGAGCGAAAATGCGACAGCTTTGGTATTCCATCGTGGCGGTCCTTTGAATTTCACTTCCCACATCTTATCTTTGTTCATGGTTCTCTATTTGGTCGGCGGTTCTTTCTTTGCCTTGAAGGGACAGCACCGCGCGGATGCGTTGCCCATCATTCTCTGCGCGATCTTCGTCATCGTAGCCGTCATCATGGAAATGGTATCCTGGGCCACGAACATCTTGAATACTTGCATCGCGATCTCTTGCCTTTTCTATTACGTTCATATCTTCCAACAAGCCTCCTTCCACGATGCGCTTACCGGACTCTATAACCGTAAATCCTACTACCGTGACCTCGCAAGAATGGAACCTGTCGTCAAAGGGGTTATCCAAATCGATATGAACGCGCTGAAGTTCATCAACGATAACGAAGGGCATGAAGCCGGTGACCTGGCTTTGACCACGATCAGCAAAGCCGTTTTAGAGAGCTGCGGAAAGCATATGTATGCCTATCGCATGGGTGGCGATGAGTTCTTGATTCTTTCTTTAGGCAGCAAGGATGAACTCATCCAAGCCGCCTCAAAAATCAAAGAAACCATTGCAAAAACCCGTTATTTTATTGCTATTGGCTATGCTTTTATCAACCAAAACGAAATGACAATGGAAGAGGCGAGCAAGAAAGCGGAAGAGATGATGTACCGCGAGAAAGCCGAGTTCTACCGTCATAGCGGAATGGAACGCAGGAAAGAACGCATCTAAGAAATTCATTATAGAAAATGGTCTCAAATGCGAGACCATTTTAAATTATTCAGCGGCGACAAGAGGAATGTTCTGGGTGAACTTGAAGGCGATTCTTGCCATATCCTCTGCCTTTTTGGGTTTCCCCTCTTTCACCCATTGAACCATGAACGTATAGAACAAAGAGAGCCAGATGGTTTGGATGGTGCGGTTATCCCCTTCTTCGGGGAGAAGCGAAAGGAAGACCTCAAGTATCTTATGTTCAAAGCCGGCATTGACGATGGCTTTGAGGTCTTCTAGTTTTGATTCAACGAGCTTGAATAAAGAGAGCCAGTTCTCATAGACGTCGGTCTTGATTTGGCCTGCTAACGCCATCGAAAATGTCACGATCTCATCGATTAAAACATCTTCTACGTCGTGATAATTACGGTAGAAAGCCGTACGGGAAACGCCAGCGATTTTGCAAAGCCTAGAAATCGTGATTCGAGTGTCGTTAGGATCTTTGAGGATAATCATCAACGCAAAGCGAAAGCAGCTCTTTACGAAATCGTGCGACTCTTCGTTGTTTTTCTTAAGTGTTTCTAGTTGATGCTGATTCATATGTGCTTATTGATTCCTTAAATAGGATAAAGGAAACATTGCTTGAAGTCGACCAAGATTCATAACAATTCCACTGCTACTACAAGAAAAGGACCACTGAGAGATTCAGCAGTCCTTAGTCATGTTTTGATCTTCGTTTAAACCGAAGGTGCGTATAACGGCTCTTCGGACATGAGAAGATTCCAATAGTCTATTGCTCACCGAACATGTTGCGCATCGTCTGCGAGGCGATGACGGAGATGTTGGTGCGGTTGGTCGGCGATGTGATGATGAAGGCATTACCTCTAGGATTGTTAACGATTTGGTCTTGCTCAACTTCGTTGATTTGACCGGCTTTATCATAAAGGGTGCATAAGTCATCCATGTCGTTT
>ONWJ01000216.1 GCA_900321535.1 uncultured Erysipelotrichaceae bacterium | reverse complement strand
TTTGTTCCCAGGGTTCTCTCCGACCACGGTCGTTCCAAATCCATTCAACAAGGTTTTTGATGGGACGGCACACAAAACAATGGCCTCACCCCCGACGGTCAAAACGATTCCAGACAAAATGCCCAAAATCCAGCAAGCGGCTTTGTTCATACAAGGATACCTCCTAATTGATAGAAATTATTTTGAAGAACACATTAGATTATTCAAGAGAATTTGAGTATATGTTCGACAAACAACGGCAATCATCAAGACTTTTTAATACTGATCATACTGCCGTTCAGCAATTATCAGTGATGATTCTTCCTAAGCGCAGAGTTGTCGCGCCTTCTTCGATCGCAAGAAGATAGTCATCCGACATACCCATGGATAATTGAGTCAAGCCATAACGATCAGCGAGTTCTTTCGCATGACGAAAAACCATTCTCTTCTCTTGATCATTCATTTGTTTATCGCTCATGGCCATAAAACCAATGACACGAATCTTTGGAAAGGCCTTCAATCCTTCCATAAAGAAAGGTAATTCATCTTCAGTAACGCCCGATTTTGCCTCGTTGTTTGTTAGATGCAGTTCAACGAAACAATCAAGCGGCTGTTCTCGCGCTTCGTTTAAAAGTCTCGCCGTCTTCAAGGAATCAAGAGAATGCAAACAGCAAATCAAATGGGCGATCTGCTTGGCTTTGTTAGATTGGAGATGGCCAATAAAATGAAAGCGAATCCCTTCTTCATCACGTAAGGATTGTTGCTTTCGGATCAAAGCGTCTGCCCGGTTCTCACCGAAGTCATGAAGTCCGAGAGAGCAAAGCGTTTTGATTTGCTTCTCATCGATGTACTTGGACGCCACAACGACATTTCTCCCCTTGGTTGAGTCGAGGATTTCAATAATACGTTTTTTATTCATCTTCATTAGTTTAGAAACAATTCATCGTAAAAGATATCGTTTCCCTGCTTTGCTAGAAAGAAAGCCCCTTTCTCATCACGCTAAATTTCATTCAATTTAGTCTAAGAAATGGGGCAATTACAGTCGAATGGTGCACTCTACAGGACTTGAACCTGCACGGGTCACCCCAATAGATCCTAAGTCTATCGCGTATACCAATTTCGCCAAGAGTGCATGCGCTGCCTTTGCAGCGGGCTACATTATACTTTTTTTCATTCGTATTGGAACGAGGAAAAACAAAATAGCCACTCGTTCTAGGCGACGAAAAATCAAAAAAGCCTGCAAAACCCATTTAGATAAAAGAAAAAGCAGGAGGCAAGCTCCTGCAATTTGAATACAAGGATTATAACTTTGTAACTTTTAACGTCACCGTTGTATCGGTTTGGTTCGTAATCACAAACGAATACGGGACAGCCGATCCGTCATTCATTTTATTCGTCTTTTTAGAACCGTTTTTCAGAACCTTAGAAGCAACGCTGGCATCAAACTTTGTCGAGCCGCCGCCATAGCTGGAAGTACCAAACAAGGTCTTCTGATATCCATAAAATGCCTCCGGGCTTTGCTCGCTACCTTGATAATGGTTGATTCCATCTGCTGGAATGATTTCCAGCCTGTTAAACCCGGAAGTCGAAGATTCTGAGGTATTGCTTGCAGCGACACCAATGTAATTATCTCCAGAAGCGGTGAAACTATCTGTCCATTTGACAAAATAATCATTTTTATCGAAAACAGCTAAGCGCGAATCACCGTGGAGCACTTTAACGCCTGGCTTTTGATAACTTTTCCCGTTGTCACCGTAGTCATCCCATTCAGGATAACCTTTCTTGGCGTCCAGTTCATTCAACCCAGTTGGAGTGTAGTACTCGACCATGAAGTATTCGTCATAGGCAGTCCCGTTCCAGCTTTTTGGATCCACTAGCATCAAGCAATCACCACTGCTCTCGAAATCATTGAGAGTGATCGTGAATTCATTGCGCGTTCCATCAGGAACATAAGGATCAACCCAGCCATAAAGGGCTTTTGTTACCGCGTTATGATCTCCAACGTTACTATCCATCATGTCAATAAAGCCAAGAGGAAAGCCATCGGAATCGGAATCATAAGAATAGTAATCGTCCGCACCGAGCATGTGACCAAATTCATGAACAAGAGTATGAACATCGATATTTGGGTTATAGTATCCATTCTGCAATTTGGAGAATTCGCTCCAGAAATATACATCAGGCGTGGGCGAATTAAGATTCGGACTATACCCGGTCATCGAAGTGAAATTCCACCATAACGAATCAGGCTTACTACTATCGCCAGATTCCCAGGTTCTTCCATCGTTTTTATAAACTAATTGAAGGCCGTCAATATGACCGTCGTTATCGTTATCAAAATCCTTTAAATTAAGGGTCTCTCCAGCGTTCTCAACCGCCGCCAAAATGAACTCTTCGAAATGTGTATTGTTGCCGCTGCCGCCCATGTCGCAATTGGCTTCAAAAGATTTGGCGGTCTCAGGTATCGTGTAAACCGGGGCGATGGTCGCTTCAAGGTTTAGTTTTCCATAGCTAGATGCAGCATAAAAACTCTTCAAAGACTGCCAGCCCGTTTCGCTTGCTTCGCCGTTATAAGCGGCGTTGATCGCCTCTAACTCATCGGCGGAGAACTGTGATTTGGATCCGTCATTGGTTCTAACAGGGATGACAAGAATCTTTTGAGTTCCGATCGTATCCATCCCTTTCGTCAAGCCGTAAAAGCAATTGGTGTCTGGATGGGCATGCATGCGATCCTTTTCGGTTGAGAATTTCTTATAGCCAGGATTGGTTGGATCGACTTCGCTGGAGTCGCTTCCTGAAGGTAACGATGTTGATTCTTCAGAGCTACTTTGTTCAGGAACTGTAAAGATTTCAAGAATTTCAGGGGAAGTCGCAGACCCAGTTGGAGACTCTTGTGCTTTTAGATAGGAGATCTCATATTT
>ONWJ01000219.1 GCA_900321535.1 uncultured Erysipelotrichaceae bacterium | reverse complement strand
GACGGGATGGGGTGATGGAAGAACGGTAGATCTTCATTGACGAAGCACCGCTCCAAACTTGAAGGCCAAGGCTTTCTGGGCTTTCTCCATGGCCGCGTTGACCTCTTCATCTTTCAAAGTCTTGTTCGGGTCGAACAGAGTAAGCGCCAAAGCGATGGATTTCTGTCCTTGCTCGACATGCTCCCCTTCATAAAGGTCGAAGATCTCGACTTTCTTGATGAGCGGATCGGCTTTTTGAGCTTCTCTGCGCAGGGATTCATAGGACACTTCTTTCTTGACCACGAGGGCGATGTCTCTGCGGGTGGATGGGAACTTCGGTGGGATAACCGCTTTCGGGGCGCTGGATTTGTTCTCTTCGACGATGCCTAAATCGAGTTCCATGATCAAAGCATGCTTGATGCCATAAAGCTTCTCGGCATTTGGATGAAGCGCGGCGATATAGCCAGCGAGTTTCTTGCCGAAATAGATGCCGCAGGAGATGCCAGGATGGAGCAATCCTTCTTTGTCTTCGAGCTTATCCAAACGATAACGGTTTTCACCGAGCCCATAGATCGCCATGATGCCTTCTAGATATCCTTTGAGGTCATAGAAATCATAAGGACGGGCTCCAAGTTTTCCTTGGTTTTCCGCTTCCCCCATCAAGGCGATGGCGAGGTGGCGGGAGGTATGATGCGGACTATCGATATCCGATAACTCAAAGATCGCAAGATCCTTGTTTTGACGGGAGGCGTTATAAGAGGCCACGTCTAAAACCGAGTGGGCCAAGCTGCAACGGATGGCTTCTCTTTCTTTGGTCATCGGGTTGGACAAAACGTATGGCTCATCATGATTGAGATAGCCAAAACGCTTGGCCTCGTCGATGGTTCTCAAGGTATAAGTATGAACTTGAGAGACTCCATGAGAGAGCAAATATCGACGCACGTCACGCTCGATTTGCTGTTTTTGGGTAAGACCGTTCAACGCTAAGGTGACGTTAGGAAGAACAGAAGGAACATGTTCATAGCCAAGGATGCGGATGACTTCTTCCGAGATATCGGCTTCCCCGTCCACATCGATGCGGAAGCGCGGGACTGCGATGGTGAGTTCATCGCCTTCGTCATAGACGTTGAAGTTGTCTCTAAGCAAGACCGAGGTGATCTCTTGCTTAGAGAAGGAGGTGCCAAGTCTGCCATTGATATAGGAGACGCTGGTATGAATCATCTTGGTCTCGTGCGACATGGTGTCATAAGTGACGGTTTCTTCGCAGACTTTCGCGTCGGCATAGGTCACCAAAAGATAGGCGACATAATCCTGGATATAAGCGGATTGATGCGGATTGATGCCTTTGCAGAAACGCAAAGAGGAATCGCTGCTTAAGCCAAGGCGATTGGAGGTATGACGGATGCTGGCCCCATCAAATACCGCGGCTTCCACCACCAAGTTTTTGGTGGCTTCATCGACGCGGCATGCATCGGCGGTCATAATGCCAGCAAGGCACATCCCTTGACGGGCGCTTGCGACCAATAAATCGCCTTTTTCTAAGCGATAGGTCTTGCCGTCCATCGCCAAGAAATCGCCTTCATAATCATCGATGACTTCTAGGCTTTGGGTAGGAAGCTTATCAAGGTCATACATGTTTAATGGCTGACCGGTGATGAGCATGACATAGTTACCGATATCGACGACGTTATTGATGGAACGAATGCCAGCGGCAGTCAAAATCGATTGCATCCATTTCGGGGATGGTTTGGTGACGATATCACGCACGACCATGCCAGTGAAAAGCGGGCATTTCGGGGTTAAAGAGCCGACTTTGAAGGCAGTAGGAACCTTTTTGATTTTGTCGTAAGGATTGAGCATGATGCGGATATTGAACAAGCAAGAGACTTCACGCACCACATTGTCATAAGAATATAAATCCGGGCGATTGGGCAATAAGGAAAGATCGAGGACGACATCGTCCAATCCAAGATAGCCCAAGACGTTTTCTTCGCCGACTGGGGCATCTTCTGGCAATTCCTCGATGCCTTTGGTTTGGGCTTCGCTTAAGAATTTCGCGTCTACCCCAAGCTCAAGAAGAGAGCAGCACATGCCGTCGGATTCGACGCCGCGAATGACGCTGGGCTTGATTTCTCCGCCGGGGAGTTTGGCCCCGTTTCTTGCCACGATGACTTTTAGCCCTGTTCTAGCATTCGGCGCACCGCAGACGATTTGATGGATGCCTTCTTTGCCTTCATCGACTTGAAGGACATGAAGGTGATCGGAGTCTGGATGAGGCAAGCAGGAGATGATCTTGCCGATGATGAGGTTGGTGCCTCTAGCTAGATAAGAGATTTCTTCGACTTCCGCACCGGCGAAAGTAAGCTTCTCCGCGACCATCTCGGGGGTGATGCCCTGCTCGACGAGCAAGAGGCGTTTATCTAAGTATTTATATGAGACTTTCATCTTGATGGCTCCTTATTTGCTAGAGAATGGTTCTAGGAAACGCATATCGTTTTGATAGAACCGGCGGATGTCATCGATGCCATAACGAAGCATCGCGACACGTTCGATGCCGATGCCAAAGGCAAAGCCAGACCATTCCTTCGGGTCATAGCCGCACATCTCAAGGACGCGAGGATTGACCATGCCAGCCCCGAGGATTTCAATCCATCCGGTGCCTTTGCAGATATTGCATCCCTTGCCGTGGCATGCAAAGCAAGAGACATCGACTTCCACGCTAGGCTCGGTGAATGGGAAATACGAGGAGCGGAGGCGGATTTCTCTGCCCTGCCCGAACATCTTTCTGGCAAATAATTCCAAGGTCGCTTTCAAGTTGGCGATCGAGATATTCTTATCGACCACCAAACCTTCGATCTGACCGAACTGGTGAGAATGGGTCATATCGTCATCATCGCGGCGATACGCTTTGCCAGGGGCGATCATGCGGATCGGGCGT
>ONWJ01000220.1 GCA_900321535.1 uncultured Erysipelotrichaceae bacterium | reverse complement strand
TGGCATGGCCGATGTTTACGAGGCCAATGACCTTGTTTTAAAGCGCATTGTCTCCTTGAAGGTCATGAAAGAGGAATTGCTTCGTGATCCTGCTAATTTAGCCCGCTTCCAAAAGGAAACCGAAGCGGCGGCGAGCCTTGTTCATCCGAATATCGTTCGTGTCTATGGACGTGGTATGATCGAAGGCAGACCTTACATGTCCAACGAATACATTAAAGGCCAAACGGTCCGCGAAAAGCTTAATTTTGCAGTCACTTTGTCTTTGTCTCAGGCTTGCGACATCATGCTTCAACTCGCTTCCGGATTAGCTTTCGTTCATAAAAACGGCCTCGTCCATCGCGACATCAAACCCGATAATCTTTTCTGCATGCCCGATGGCACAATCAAGATCTCCGATTTCGGAATTTCATGCAAAATTGGGGAAAAACAAGACGGCGACGCCATCCAAGGAACGGTTTATTACTGCGCCCCTGAAGTTTTGATGGGTGAGCCAGCAAGCCCCGCGAACGACATCTATTCGATGGGCGTCGTATTCTTCGAATTGCTCACTGGCAAAGTCCCGTTTGAAGGCGATTCGCTTAGTGACGTCGCCATGAAGCAAATGAAAAAGCGCTTCCCCGAACCAAGCAAGATTCTCCCGACTATCCCTGCTTCTATCGACAAAATCATCATCGATGCGACAAGGAAACGCGTCTCTGAGCGTTACCCAACCGCCGAGAAGATGAGAGAGGAAATCCTCAAAGCGATGGCGGATAAAGACGGTTTCAAAGAAAGGAAAGGTCTTCTTTCGAAGATCTTCGGGTTCAAATAATGGCATTGGTCTCTCCAAGCATCCTCGCTGCTGACTTCAACCATTTGGAGGAGGAAATCCTCAAGATGGAAAAAGCCGGTGCAACTTACATCCATCTCGATGTCATGGATGGCGTTTTCGTGCCGAACAAAACATTTGGACCAGATTTGGTCGAACGCATTCACGATAAGCATCACATGGTCAACGATGTCCATTTGATGGTCTCTACCCCAGAAGCCTCCTGCATTGATTTTGCTAGGGCAGGGGCGGATATCCTCACGGTACATTATGAAGCATTCCCAAATGAGCAAGCCCTTCATGATTGCTTGCAGCTGATTCATACGCTTGGGAAGAAAGCAGGCTTATCGATTAAACCCAAGACTTCGCCTGAGGTTTTAAAAGCATTTTGGAACGAACTCGACTTAGCTTTGATAATGTCCGTCGAACCAGGCGCAGGCGGCCAAAAGTATATGGTCGATGCCGAAGACAAGATGCGTTATTGCAAACAGCTGAATCGAAATTACCACCGCAAAGTGATCATCGAAGTCGATGGTGGAATCAACGGCGAGACCGCGCCTCGAGCAGTGGAAGCCGGTGCGACGCTTCTGGTTGCTGGATCCTATTTATTTGGCCACGACGATTATGAAGAACGTGTGAAAGGGCTGCTCAAACTATGAAATCCGTCTTCTACGCTTATTTTATCGTTTGCGTTTTCATGGTAGTTCTTGGCGCCGTTTTTCTCTTTGTTCTTGTTCCAGCGCAATATAAGAAGGCCAACAATAAAAAATATTCAAAATCCCAGCAATTCCCCTTTGAATTGATCTCTTATAACGAATCCTGGCTCCCTTATTCCAGGTTTTTGATTATCTTGATTGCCTTCTTCATGGCCATCTCCAGCGGTCTATTCTTATCGACGATTGGCCTCTTCACGTCTTTCCTTTCCATGGCGAGCTTCATCGTTGCCGCCGGCGTGCTTTCTAGCTTTACTTTTGCTGCCTTGTTCTTCGTGAAGGCCACCAAACACCTAAAGGCTCATATTTTCACTTTCACCCTATTTGGCACTTCCAGCATCTTATTCGATACGATGAACTTGATTGCCTTTTTGCAGATGCCAAGCAATACCGGCTTGCCTTATTTCCTCGCTTCTATTGCTGGCGTTCTAGGCATTGGGAAGATCCTCTTCTTGGTGAACCCAAAACTTGGACACTGGGCTGAGATGGATTCAACCGTAGATCAAGATGGCGTGGTGACCCATATCCGCCCAAAGCCTTTTATCATCGCTCTGACTGAATGGGTGCTCGTCGGCGGACAAATGATCAGCGTGCTCGTCTCCTTGATCGGCTTCTTCGTTTTGATTCTTCCTTTGTTATAAGCAAAAAGGATAAAAAAAGGCAACGCGGCCGCGTTGCATTTCTTTGTGTTTGGTTACGGTTATTTGGCTTCCGCTTTGATGGTCTTGTTCAACGTGCGGTAGGCGCGGGTCGACATACGGACCACGACGACCTTGCCATCGATGACCAATTTACGCTTTTGAAGATTGACATTCCAGCGACGACGGGTCGCACGGAGAGAATGGCTTCTGGCATTTCCACTTTGTGGGCCTTTACCGGTAACGGGGCAATATCTAGACATTTTGTTCACCTCTTCGCGTCTAAACGCGTGGTGTATATTAGCATAGACGGCTAGGTAGGGCAAACCTTTTTTGAACAAGTTTCTCCCTAAAGGAGACTCGCTTGGTTTTGTGTTTGCAAACATTTTGAAGTTTCCTGTTGAAGACGTGTTTTTCTAATTTGGAAAGCTTCACTTTGACTCAAGTCTAAAATCTTTTGGTTTTGCAGGGATTTTAAATTATTTGACGGCCTTTTTCAGGCAATTATTCTTTTCTATGACGTTCTCTTTTGATATGGAAAGAAAACCATTTAGCAAGTATAATGTTCATGAAATGAACGACCCTTTTTTATCGCGTTTGCTAAGTAATGCATCTGCAAATGGAGTTGACGCCTCTTTTCGTCGTGACTTGGCAATCCATGGCCAGCATCCAAACGCGGTGATTCTCTGCTGTTCGGATTCTCGTGTTTCGCCTGAGGTAATCTTCAATGTTGGCCTAGGTGAATTATTCGTCATCCGCACGGCTGGAAATACACTAGGGGAGAATGAATATCGTTCCATCGAATATGCTTACCATCATCTCGGAGTGAAACGCTTGATCGTCATGGCCCATACCCATTGCGGTGCCATCGGCGCAGCTTTAAGCGATCCAAGCGATGAGAACCCTTTGATTTGCTGCATCCATCAGCACATCAAAGATGAGCGCGACCCGGATGAAGCATCGAAATTAAATGCGCTCAAAGTAAAAGAGGAAGTACTGCAGCGTTTGCCCGATCTTTCGGTCTACGTCCTGCTTTACGATATTGAAGACGGAAGTCTTAACACCATCGAAAAGGAGTAACCATATGGGTGTCAAAATCGCCGCCATGATTTTAGCCGGTGGCAAAGGAACAAGGCTAAAGGCGCTGACCAGGAAAGTCGCAAAACCAGCGGTCAGCTTCGGAGGTAAATACCGCATCATCGATTTCCCTCTCTCCAATTGCGCCAATTCGGGCATCAATCATGTAAGCGTGCTTACCCAATATGAATCCAGCGCTCTTGCGACCTATATCGGCAGTGGTAAAAACTGGGGTTTGAACGGTGTCAATGCCTTCACCAGCGTCCTCTCTCCAAAAGAAACCGAAGAAGGGTCCTCCTGGTATAAAGGCACCGCCGATGCGATTTATCAAAACATCGATTGGCTCGATGAAATCCAACCGGAATATGTGTTGATTCTCTCGGGTGACCATATCTATGCGACCACCTATGATGAAATGCTCCGCCAGCATATCTCCAAAGGCGCGGATTGCACCATCTCGGTTTTGGAAGTTCCATGGGAAGAAGCCAGCAGATTCGGCATCCTTGAAGCCAACGCCGATGACCAAGTCACCGCCTTCAAAGAAAAACCAAAGAACCCAAAATCCAATCTCGCTTCCATGGGTATCTATATCTTCACCTACAAGAGCCTCCGCTCGGCGCTCATCACCGATGCCAAGATTGAAGACAGCGACCATGACTTCGGCAAGAACATCATCCCGATGCTTATGTCCAACAAGAAGAAGGTCTTCGTCTATCGTTACCAAGGTTACTGGAAAGATGTCGGAACCATTGCTTCTCTCCACGAAGCCAACATGGATTTGCTTCTTTCTGGCGACCCCACTTTCAACTTGCTTTCGCTTTCCAAAGGCCATCCGATTTACTCGGAAGATACCTCTAGTTTGCCGCATTATATCGGCAAAAAGGCCACGGTTACCGACAGTTTGATCAACCAAGGCGCCCGCGTCCTTGGCTCCGTTGATCACTGCGTCCTTTCTGACGGCGTGCTTGTCCAAGAAGGCGCGGTATGTGTGAACTCCGTCCTCATGCCAGGGGCGGTCATCAAAAAAGGCGCCCGCGTCTATGATGCGATGGTCGCGCCGAATGCCGTAGTGGAAGAAAACCGTGTCGTCAATGAAGAAAGAAGCGACATCGTTTTGATTGCCTAAGGAGGAATGAACATGAAAAACATCATTGGTATTATCAATTTCCATAATTCACCCGAATTAGGACATATCACTGAAAACCGTCCATTAGGATCAACGTCCTTCATGGGCCGTTATGCCTTCTGCGACTTCGCGCTTTCTAGCCTTTGCAATGCCGGGATTACCCGTGTTGGCCTATTGGTCAAAGACCATCAACGCTCGATTCTTAAGCATATCGGCAGCATGGATGCTTGGCAAACCAACACCAAACTCTCTCAGATGTCGATCATGTATAACGAATCGGCCCACCTTAAACCAGCTTTCAACACCGACATCAACAATATCCGCGAAAACGACTGGGTCATCTTTGATTCCAACGCGACCCATCTTGTCATCGTCCCTGCCCACATCATCTCTAGCATGAATCTTGATGAGATCATCGACGAGCACATCCGCCGCAAGGAACTTATCTCTGTCGTAGCCACCGAAGTGGAAGACATCTCCAAGGAATACATCGGACAGCCTATCCTTAAACTCGATAAGGATGACTATGTCGAAAGCTTCAAGATCAATACCGGCAAGCAAGC
>ONWJ01000223.1 GCA_900321535.1 uncultured Erysipelotrichaceae bacterium | reverse complement strand
TTTCTACTAATTTTAGTGCTAAAGCACTATACTATGCCCGTATTGAAAGGTAGTACCCGATGAAAGAAATTACGATGGACGTTCTTCATGATGCCGCACACCGTCTTCTTTTCGATATGTCGGAAGAAGAATACGCGACGTTGATGGAAGAATTCAAAACCTTGATCAAACAGATGGATACGATTGGGAAAATCAAAGGTTTGGACGAATATGAACCGATGACTTTTCCATTCCCGTGTGAAACTTCCTTTTTACGCGAGGACATCGCGGAAGAACCGCTTCCAAGAGATGAAGCCCTTGCTAACGCGGGCTCTAAACTAGATGGGCAAATCAAATTGCCAAAGGTGGTGCTCTAATATGTCTTACTTAGATGGAACGATTTTAGAGATTCACCAAGCTTTGGTGGACCGCAAGACCACGCCTTTAGAACTAACCAAAGAAGCCATTGAGCGTGCCAAAAGCAATCCGGATAACGCGTTCGAATTGATTGATGAAGAAGGTGCGGTCGCATTCGCATCCGCTTTAAATGAACCCGAAGTGGACAACCTTCTTTGGGGCATCCCTTATGTTGCCAAAGACAACTTCTCGACGAAAGGCATCGAAACAACTGCCTCTTCCCATATCTTAGATGGCTATGTTCCGCTTTTTGATGCGACCGTGATCGCCAAGTTAAAAGCCAAAAAATGCGTTTTGATTGGCAAGACCACGATGGACGAACTCGCCATGGGTGGCAGTGGTACCACCGGAAGAAAAGGCATCACCTATAACCCATATGCCAAAGATCACTCCAAGATGATGGGTGGATCTAGCTGCGGCTCGGCCGCCGCTACTGCTGCATCCATCGTACCGTTTGCTTTAGGATCGGATACCGGTGACTCCGTTCGTAAGCCTGCCTCCTTCGGCGGACTTGTCGGCTTCAAACCAAGCTGGGGACGCATCTCTCGTTATGGCTTATTTCCGTTTGCCCCGTCTTTGGATCACGTCGCCTATTTCACCCGCTCGGTAGAAGACGCTTCTATTTTGTTGAATGCTCTTGCGGGGCGAGATGACAAAGACTCTACCTCCTCTTCCAAAAAGGTTCCTGAAATCATCAAAAACGATGGAGAAGGGCTAAAAGGAAAGAGAATTGCAGTGATTTCAGAAATTATCGACACCATTCACGATGATGTGTTCCTCAAGAAATTCGCTGCTTCTATCGAAGCGTTCAAGAAAGCTGGTGCGGTGGTAGAAAATGTTTCCTTCTCTCGCGAACTTCTTGAATCCATCTATGCGACCTATTTTGTGATTTCCTGCGCTGAAGCGACTTCCAATAACGCGAATCTCGACGGCATTAAATTTGGGCCATTCCGCGGTGGCAATACTTATCAGGAAGTCATGTTCAACGCCCGTACCCAAGGTTTCTCCGAATTGATTAAGCGCCGCTTCGTCATCGGTTCATTTGCTCTTATGAGCGAGAACCAAAAAGACCTCTTCTTACGCGCTCAGCAAAACCGCGCCAAGATCGTGGATGAAACCAACAAGATTTTGAAAGATTACGACTTTATCTACACTCCAGCAGCGCCTTCTATCGCCCCTGGATTCAACGATAAAGTGAATAAACTTTCTGACGAATACCTGATTGCGGATAATCATCTTGCGCTCGGCAACTTCGCTGGCCTTCCTTCCATCACTTTGCCGTTAGGCCTTGAAGATGGCTATCCTCTTGGGGTTAACCTGATGGGCAGAGCCTATGAAGAGAATGACCTCCTTGAAGCATCCGCTTGCTTAGAGAAAATCACCGGATTAAAAGGACTATCTACCTTAAACAGAAAGGAGGGCAACTTATGAACTTTGAAGCAATCATCGGTTTGGAAATCCATGTTGAGATGAAAACAAAGTCGAAGATGTTCTCCGGCTCTCCCAATGGATTCTCCCGTATTCCAAACTCTCAAGTCACCCCGTTAGATATGGCGTATCCTGGCACGATGCCAGTCGTCAACAAGCAAGCCGTTATCAACGCGATCCGCGTTGCCAACGCCCTTCATATGACGATTGACCATACCATTTATTTCGACCGTAAAAACTATTTCTATGCGGACTTGCCAAAGGGTTTCCAAATCACCCAGCAATTCCGTCCTATCGGCAAAGATGGGTATCTTGAATTTGAAGATCAAGACGGCAAGATCAAACGCATCAACATTGAGCGTATCCACATGGAAGAGGATACTTGCAAGCAACTCCATTTCGCCGATTATTCCCTTCTAGACTATAACCGTGCCGGCGTCCCTCTCATCGAGATTGTCTCTCGCCCTGAAATGAGAAACGGTTATCAAGCGATGCGTTATGTTGAAACCATCCGTAACATCGTTGTCTATTCGCTTACCAGCGATGGCAAGATGGAGGAAGGATCTCTTCGTTGCGACGTTAATGTCTCCCTCCGTCCATACGGAAGCAAAGAATTCGGCACCAAAGTCGAAATCAAAAACATCAACTCCTTGAAGAACATTCAAGCCGCTTTGGATTATGAAATCGAGCGTCAAGCCGCTTTGCTTTTAAGCGGTGGAACCGTTCAGCAAGAAACACGCCGCTTCGATGAAGCAAGCGGTAAAACCGTTTTGATGCGTGTGAAAACCGATGCGGTGGACTACAAGTATTTCTGTGAGCCAAATATCACCCCGATCGCTTTATCGGATGAATTTGTGCAGAACGCGATTGATACTTGCCCTGAGCTCTATGACGCGAAATTAGCCCGTTATGTTAGCTGGGGATTATCCAAAACCGATGCGGAAATCATCCTCTCGGATTTAGCAATGTCGGCCTATTTCGAAAGTGCTGCAAAAGAGGAAAAGAGCGCGAAAACCGTGGCGAATTTCGTCATCGGCGAAGTCAATGGCTACTTGAACAAAAATGGCATCGCCATTGCTCAATTCCCACTAGATGGAGACAAACTCTTTGAGATCGTCAAACTTCAAGAAGACGGCTATTCCCATAAGCAATGCACGGATATCTTCAACTATATCTGCCAAAACGGTGGCGAAGTCGAAGAGGCAAGAAAGGCATTGAAAATCGAGAAGCAAAGCTCTGATGATGGGCTGGTTCTCCAATTCGTCACCGAGGTGCTAGATAACAACCCGCAGTCCATCGAAGACTTCAAAGCCGGTAAAGACCGCGCGATTGGATTCTTGATTGGCCAAGTTATGAAACTTGCCAAAGGCAAAGTCAATCCTGCTGCAGTGGCCAAGATCATGAATATCGAAATCAGAAAGCGATAAGAATGAAAAAGACCGCGGAAGAGTTAAAACAACGGATGGAGTCGCTCGAACGTTTTTCGTTCCCGACTTATTCGGAACTGCCTGGTATCGAACTTTATATGGAGCAGGTCCTCACTTATGTAAATGAGGTTCTCTCCACGTTAACCAAAGAAGACCAGGCTGCGCTTACCTCTTTCATGGTCAATAACTATGTTAAAGCCAAAATCATCAAAGAGCCGAATAAAAAGAGATATGGCAGAGAGCAACTAGGCTACCTCATCGCCATCTGCACCTTAAAGCAAATCCTTCCGATGACGGACATCTCGTTCCTTATCGAAATGGATGAGCGCGTCTCGGCGGATAAGGCTTACCTCTATCAATTCTGGAGCAATCTAGAAACCGATGGGATACACGAAGGGACGAGACGCCTCGGCAAGAATATCGAGACGCTTCTGAAACTTCACGCTAGAGAAACGCAGCGGAAGGGAAAAGAAATCGCTGACCAAAAGTTACGTGATTCCCTCGGCTTGTTGGCGTTACGGCTTTCCATCAATGCCCAGGTAAATAAAATGCTCTCCGAAGCAATCCTTGCTAGTTTGCAAGAGTCGTTGCCAGAAGAGAGCTCGGATAAGACAAAAAAGAAATCATCTAAGACCAAAGGAAAAGGAGAAAAGAAATGAGAGTACTTGTCACAGGTGGATTGGGATTCATCGGATCCCATACGGTAGTCGAGCTTTATAAAGCCGGACACGAAGCAATTATTGTGGATAACCTCTGCAATTCCAAGAAGGCTGTTTTGGGCCGCTTGGAAAAAATCACTGGGGTTTTGCCGAAATTTTACGAAATTGATTGCTGCGATTACGAGAAACTGAAACCTGTTTTCGCGAATGAGAAAATCGATGCGATCATTCATTTCGCAGGCTTAAAAGCAGTCGGCGAATCCTGCGTGAAGCCACTGGAATATTATGAGAACAATCTGATCTCCGCGTTGACGGTTGCTCGCTTGATGAGAGAGTTCAAAGTCAAGAATCTTGTCTTCTCTTCCTCCGCGACCGTTTATGGACTTACCGATCATGCTCCAGTGACTGAGGAAGATCCTGTCACTTCTGCGATCAATCCTTATGGTGAGACCAAGGTCATGATCGAGCGCATTCTCGAAGACATCCAAAAAGCAGAGCCATGGATGAACATCGCCCTTCTTCGTTATTTCAACCCCATCGGCGGACACGCTTCTGGATTGCTCGGCGAAGATCCAAACGGCATCCCAAATAACCTCATGCCTTACATCACCCAAGTCGCCATCGGAAAGCGCGAAAAACTTCATGTCTTCGGTGATAACTATCCAACCCCAGACGGCACCGGCATCCGCGATTACATCCATGTTGTCGACCTTGCTACTGGTCACGTCGCAACCTTAAAGAAACTTGAGACCAACCCAGGCCTAGTCGTTTATAACCTTGGAACCGGCAAAGGCACTTCGGTCTTTGAAATGATCGATGCATTCGAAAAAGCAACTGGCGTCAAGATTCCTTATGTTGTCGATGCCCCACGTCCTGGTGATCTTGCCGTCTCTTATGCAAAAACCGATAAGGCAGAACGCGAACTTGGCTGGAAAGCCGAGAAGACCGTTTTAGATGCCTGTGCGGATGCTTATCACTTCCAAAAGAACAATCCAAACGGCATTGAATAATTTTTACTTCTTCTTCAACTTAAATTAAGGTTCGCCTCCTATGATTCGGTTAATCCCAACGAAGGGATTATCGGTAGGAGGCTTTTTATGAAACACGTCAAACACTTACCACTTATTATCTCCAGCATGCTTTTGTTAGCAGCTTGCTCGAGCAACAACCCTCAAGCTTCTTTAAGCGTTGCTACCTCTTCCAAAGATTCGACTTCTCAAGCGACATCCAAGTCGAGCAGCGCGACCACGACCGAGGTCACTACCTCTAAAGCAGAAGATACTTATGAAGGCGGCGCATCCACCTCGGTAGAAGTCGATACAAGTAACTTCGTTATTTCTTCCGAAGATGGAAGTTATGCGGAATCTGATGGGGTTTTCAC
>ONWJ01000224.1 GCA_900321535.1 uncultured Erysipelotrichaceae bacterium | reverse complement strand
GATTTATATGTCGAGACCATCAGCGAGGTCGATGACACCTATTTAACTTATCTGCCCTCGGATTTTAACGATTACATGGGCTTTGAGAAAATCGAGTATCGCCCTACCTACACGACTACCTTCGTAAACGGGAGCAATTCCTATTCCTGCCGCTTGATCGGCTATGATGAGAAGAGCCTGCTTTCCCATCATTCCATCGATGGAAATCTCGATAACGGCAATGTTCGCATGGAATACTATTTTGCCAAAGCGAATGGCTTCCGTGTCGGCGATGAAATCAGTGCCAAAATGCCAGACGGAACAACTCAGTCTCTCAAGATCGACGCCACAATCGTTTCTCCGGAAACCTCTATCGTCAAGGCAGACCCCTACTCCATCTCCTCTTCGCGAGATTTCGCCTATGTTTATGTTCCAAACTCACTTATCAAGGGACATCAAACGAAAAAGAGTTTCAACCAGATTCTATTGAAGTTCAAAGAAGGGCAGAAAAAGAACTTGGACGAAACGTTGAATCTATTGAAAACCTATATCAAGGAGAAGGTTGGCACGGAAATCAGCGAAGATGATGTCAAACAGTTACGGAAAGACATCGCCTATGCGACGACATACGAAGACTCAGAAGTCATCAAATACTATAACGATGCGTTGCGTGCGATAAACCTCATCACCTTGATGGCCCCGGCCGTCTTCTTCTTAGTGGTCATGATCGTCACCGCTTTGTTTTTATTTCAAATCGTCAAACAATGCCGAAAGGATATCGGCATCATGCGAGCACTGGGTGAAAAGGTACAAAGCATCTCTCTTGTCTACATCACCCTTGGCGGCGTGGTTGGGCTTTTCGCGTGGTTCATCGGAACTGGAATCGGCTCTATTTTCACGTTCTTAGCTAACGAAGCATATGGAACTGCTTTGAAGTTATTCCCGCAGCCTTTCATCATGCACCCTAGCGCGGTCTTTATTTCTTTAGCCATCATTGTCGCGGTAACATTGCTCACCGCATTCTTCGCTTCCTTAAGCATCTCTAAAATCAAACCAGTCGAAGCAATGAAAGCATTGCCGCCGACAAAGAACACAACTCCACTGCTTACAAGAACCGTGTTTAAAAACGCCCCGATTCCTTTAAAGGTTTCTATATCCCAAACCCTGCGCAACCTTAGAAGATACATCCTCTCCGGTGTCTGCTTGCTCGCAAGTGGAACGCTGATTTTCACTGCCTTATCGATTGGGGAAAGCAAGAACACAATGATGACCCAGTTGTTTGAAACACGCCTGAATTATGATGCTCAAGTCTATTTCGATAACATGCCAACGGACCAAGAAATTGATGCGTTATTTCCTAGCGAAGATCTCAATATCACCAGCAAAACCCTCATAAAATATCTTCCAAGCGAGATGGTTAACACCCGCAACAACAAAAAAGCCAATGCCTTAATCAATGGGATTAAACTCAATCAGGATTTGATTCGAGTCGTCGATGATTATCAAAATGTCATCACCGTGCCTGAACACGGAATCGTCTTATCTTCTTATCACGCCTATCTGCTCGATGCGGTTGTTGGGGACACCATCACCGCCAACGATACCCCGTTAGAAGTGAAAGCTATTTCCAATCAGTATCTCTATCAAGTGAGCTATACAAGCTTCGATGAATATAGCCCTGATTACGCACGCGGATCATTGCTCGTTAAAGTTAAGAGCTATAATGATTTCTTCGCTAAATACAAAGATGCCACGCACATTACCTATATCTCGGATTCGCGAGTGATCAATGGGGAATTCAATGACCGTTTGGCAGCCTTTGAGATTTCTAGCAGATTACTAACTGCGATGGCGATTATCATCGGCTTCACGATCGTCTTCAACATGATGCAAACCAATCTTAAAGAGCAAAAGCGAACCTTCGCCACGATGCGTACATTAGGCTATCAACGAAGTTCCATCTCATCGGCAAATCTTATCACAAGCATCTTCCAATTCATCGTCTCCATGGCGATCGCAATCCCCGTCGGCATCGTCCTTTCCAAAGGTCTTCTTGCCTCGATTTCCGTTCCAAATCAAATTCATCCATTCCCTCACACTTGGATCATGTATGTGCTCTCCACCGTCATCGTTTTAGCCTTCCTTCTTCTATCGCACTTCATCGTCATGAGCACGATGAAAAAATGGAATTTGCCAGAGTCGGTCAAAGAAAGAGAATAGCCAATTGAAAAGAAGAGGTTCAACGCCTCTTCTTGTTCGATTCTTCCATGAGTTTCCTTGTCTTCCTCGCCAGAACCTCTTCATCGAGGAAGCGAGCGATCTTAAGCATGCAGATTTCTCTTAGTTTCACTTCATCGAGCTTGCCATTCGCGTTTAAGGGGAAGCGTCTCATATAAACGATATGGGCCGGGATTTTGATATTAGGCAATCGCTTACGCATTTCATCTAAGTATTTCCGCTCGGAAAAATGAAGCGGTTTTTTAATCAATTCGACGCAGCCAATGATGTATTCACCTTCGTCAACAGACGGAAAACCCAATACACGTACCCCACCAAATTCGGGAAACTTCCTTAATTCGTCTTCGATTTCTCTAGGTGAGATGTTCTCGCCTTTGCGGATGATGATGTCCTTGATTCTTCCACTTAAGACCAGATAGCCATCTTCATCGAGATACCCTAAATCGCCAGTGTGGAGATACCCGTTTTCATCAAAAGGCTGCTCCTCTTTTGGCTTTTTGTAATAGCCGTTGAAGACGTTATATCCTTTGACCAAAATCTCGCCTTCTTGGCCTTTTGGGAGCAGCTTCTTGGTAGCAGGATCCATGAAGGCCAATTCGATGCCTCGCATTGGGATGCCGACGGTAGTTCTTTGCTTGATATGAGGGGAATCTGGATACACCAAAGAAATCAACGGAGAGCATTCGGTCTGGCCATAGCCATTCATGAATTTGCCTTTGCCATATTTCCGTTCCAAAAACTTGAATTCTTCTTCGGAGGTGAATCCTCCACCGACAATGCAATGTTTGATGAATCGATTCCCATGGAACCACCAGAAAGGGGTTTTCGCCAATTGGTCATAGATGATGCTGACGGATGCATAAACGCCGCATTTGTTCTTCAAGAATTCTTTGTAGATCTTCACCTTATTGACCAAGGTATTGAGATATACCGTCTTATGGAACGCTAGGTAACCATTAACGACCAAAAGGCCGAAACAATGGAACATCGGCAGTAAGCAATAGAATCGCCGATGGAAGATCGGGTCTAATGGGGAGAGATTCAAATAGATGAGATTCATCAAACTATACTGGCTTAGCATCGCTGGTTTTGGCTTAGATGTCGTGCCGGTGGTAAAGATGATATAGGATGTCCTTTTGCTATCTTCTTCTCTTGGAATTGGGGAGAGGAAAGGAACAATGGCCTCCTTTTGAAGGATATCTTTGAAATCAAGATCGCAATGCTGGATGGAGAAGGCGTTTTCTTGAGACATGCCTGTTTCTTTGAGAAGGTCTTCCATCTCATGCTCTTTTTTGATGAGCTGGGTGAACTTGCCATAGCATAAGTATTGGCAATCGGTATCCTTAAGCAAATCTACTAAGGTTTCATGCCTTGCCATGTAATTGATCAAAACCGCGACGCCGCCAACGCGGACAATCGCATAGAACGCGATCAGCCAGTTATAGCTATTGACGCCAAGCAAGCCAACATGGTCGCCCTTCTTCACTCCCCTATCGGCTAAAAAATGCGCGTAATAATCCACGCTTCTTTCAATTTCTTCATAAGTGTAAACGAGGTTTTCAAACCAAATGCCAGGAAGACGTTTTTGATCATCGCCGGCTTTATAGATATCCTCGAACAGATAGTTGCCGATTTCGAATTTCTTGTAATCCATATCATTCTTCCTTCGGCGGCTCACCGTCTACGAGGGCCTTTTGCTCACGTTTCTTTTTCCGCGATTTGATAATGAAATCGATCAATAAGCAGGTTAAAACCAGCAACCCTAAAACAACAGGGAGATAGACAAACGCTTGGGCCCTTCCTAACCGGATTTGCTTTTGGAAGATTGCAATCGCGGCGAGCTCTAAGAAAATCGGGTGGAACAAGTAGAACAACGCCGAATGATTGCCAACCCACTGCAAGCATTTTCCTAGAACTGGAACGCGCACGATCAAACGGCAAAGTGTATGGATAAAATAGGTTCCAAGCAGCCCAAACCCAAAGGAGACGAACGCATCAAAACCTTTGATTTTCACATCGAACATGCCGCCAGGGAGAGAGCCAACTGTGGTAGCCCCGAATAGGAAATAGCAAACAAGACACGTTCCAACGATAAGACCTTCTGCAATCAAGGCATTGATTCCGTGCAAAACGAAATCTTTCTTGGTGACGATCTCTTTATCAAGGAAGTTGGATTTTCTTAGATAGGCCGCAGTAAGCATAATGGCTAAAATCACAGGATAGCATTGCACGGTATAAGGGAGATAATTGCCGACAAATTGGCCAAGGCAAAAAGCTAAAACGAGCAACAACAATACAACCGAAATCAAGGTAGAAAGGCGTTTATTCGTGTATTTGACCAGCCAGAAGAAGAAAAGCGAGCAGATGAACAAAGCGTAAAGGAACCATAATAGGCCAAGCGCCAAAACAACCTCAAAAACGATGCCGCCTTCTTTTGGGAAACCAATCATGAGAGCGAGTGGCTCAGACATCAAAGAATAAAGAACGCTGTTGCCTAAATCGCGGAGCGTTCCCATAGGGTTATCATGATGGAAAGCGAGTTCCATAGATGAGATAAGAAGTGTTGAAATCACAAAGGCAAAAGCCATTGGAATCAAAAGTTGTTTTGCTCTTCTAGCGATATTTTCTTTATAGCTGCGGTCGTTAGAAACGTAGTTATAGCCGGTATAAAAGAAGAAGGCGCTTAATAAAAACGGGAACAACGCCATTAGGATATTGAACGATTGGATCGACTCACCATGATTGGTATATGTCATCATCAGGCAATGAAAGAAAACGACCGAGATGATCATGATTCCTTTGGCGGCGTCTTGGGCGCCTGATCTTTGCTTCTGCATATGGGTATTCTACTCCGTGCGCGCGAGTTTAAGATAGAAAAACGGCAAAAAATATATAGTAACCCATCAGCAAACCAAGCGACGAAAGAGTAATCATATCTTTCTTCGGCAATCTTTATTATTCGGACATCTTATCTATAATGGCCTCTTGAAACTTATTCATCACCCGTTTGCAAATGAGGCTTTGAATGACCGCATTATCGAATTTTCTTTGCAAATCAGCCTTTTTTTCAACAAATTGATAAAGAAATTACCGTTTTCAAAGTCGGTCTAATAGTTCTCTGTTTCGCCTCTAAATGATTATGCTGCCCGACTGCGAAGAAGAGAAATAACCATTCCTATAACTTTAAGATTGCGGGCATTTCTTCGCCCTCCCCGCCTTTATAAAACTGGGGCTGTTCCACAAAACCAAAGGATAAATACAGTTTCTTGGCCACGACATTTTCAGGTTCATAGCTGAGCCAGCAGGTTTCGGCTTTGCCACATGGGAATGTGCGAATATAATCTAGCGCAAGCTGCATGGCGATTCTCCCATACCCTCTACGTTGATAACGCTTGTCGATCATAAATCTCCATACACAGTAACTTTTCTTCGCCATCTCAACGAAGGCAGGATCTTCTTCTTCAAGGTCATCGTCATCCGAAAGGCCATAGCCAATCATCAAAAAGCCAATTGGTTTCTTGTCCCTGCAAATAGCAAAAGGAAGGGCGACACCCCCATTTGTGATAGCAACGTAGGCTTCTGCTAAAGAACCGACGTTACTAGCCACGAAATTCTTTTGATCTCTAGCGACCGTTAATCCCCAAAGAACCTTAACGTAGTTCTTATAAGTAATCTTTTCTAATGTGATTTCTTTTGCTTTTGAAGGCATATCTTTTATCTCCTTGTTTATAAGCCACCGCCCTGATCTTCAGGAAAAAAGGCTCTCCATAATAATGCCTTAATACTTTGTATTAGTCCTTTTCCAAGACACATAACGAGAATTATTTCTCATTGAAATTATAGATAAAAACCGACTAGGCGGTTAGCCTAATCGGTCTCAATACTGTTTAAGTATCCTTATTTATTAAATAGCAACATCGCCATCAGTGCAGTGAACAACATTAGTTGCAATGTTATAACGCCAGTTATTTTCCTTGCTTATTTTATTCCACTCTTCCTTAGTGCCTTTGAAATGCAAATTTTCAATAGGACACTCAAAAATAGAATACATTTCCATGCTTTTAAGTGCTTTTGAAAGCCATAATGTTTTTAATGAAGAGCATCCATGAACACTATAAGTTTTAATAGATTCAACTGAATTTGGAAGATCAAGTTCTTCTAAAGCGCTCAATCCTCGGAATGTATAATCAATTACTGTAACTTT
>ONWJ01000225.1 GCA_900321535.1 uncultured Erysipelotrichaceae bacterium | reverse complement strand
TTGATGTCGTTTTTGGTCGACCCGCCGAATCCAGAGGTGACTTTAAGATAACGAGCGATGCCTTCATAGTCTTTGCCCATCGCATCGTAGGCTTCTTTCTCAGCATTCTCGTTTTCGATATATGGATAAAGGTCGCGATATGCACCTTCATGAAGCAAACGATTCTTCTTGCTGACGCGGGTTTGGGAGAAAAGCAAATAGAACAAGGTACCAAATACTGGCAACACGAGCACTAAGAAGAGCCAAGGGATCTTGTATTCTGGGTTTTCCTTGCGATTAACAAGGAAGAAGACGACAAAGATGCCGATGACCCAGAAGGCAATTTGGAAGATATAGAAGTATTCATTCAAGAAGATGATGATCAAAGCGATCGCAGCGACTTGCAGCAACAGCAAAATAGCCGAGATGCTCCACTTAGAGAATAGGATTCTGAAGAATTTCATGATTCGACCTCCACTAGGCAGCAATAGAAGAAGCACGCCATCTTATAGATGAGCCAATGTTTTTCTCTTTTTTGATGCCTTTTTATCCATACCATTTTAACCATATGCGCATACGCATGCTAGTTGTTTTGAATGCTGGAAAACTAAGGCGTCTAAGCAGAAAAGCAACCTAAAGAAAGAAAAACAAAGAGCATATGAAAAGACGGGATTTGCAAAATCCTTGCAAAACCCGCCTAAATGCAACCACAATCAAAGATTGAATCGATTACATCATGCCTTCCATCAAGACTTTATCCGGGGTGGTGATGGTTCTATCGTTAAGCGAAACCGCGCAGTAATAGTCCGGGTTTTTGTAACGGAGATAGAAACGGTATTCGTTGCCGTTTTTGAAATACCCGTCATCGATGACTTGTTCAGTTACCTTGAAGGGAAGGAACAATGTGACCTCGCCTGAGATGACGTCTTGATACATTGGCAAGAGCTCAAAGCCAATATCATAGAAATCAACATGGGCGGAGCCGTTTTGAATCTCTGGAGTACCTTTATCATCAAAAATCAAAGCGCAGCCACTTTCATTGATGTTGCCTGCGACAACGATGAAATTATGGCCATAGAAAGCTTCTGGCAAACGGACTTCTAACTGGGAATTTGAAAGTTCATTATCTCCTTTATTTGGATTAGAGCAGCCAAATAACAAAGGTGCGGATAGAAGTATCGTAGAGCAAAGCGTCACGAGGATTCTCTTTTTCATGTTTGTTCCCCCATCGACATTATATTCTAAAGAGGATTTAGGAAAACGTGAATCGGAATTTGATGAATGAACGACTACATGTATCGACTAAAAACGATTAGGGCGACAAAAAGAAGCGCCACGTGACATTGTTATTTGTTCTATTTTAATGGAGAGGTAGATTCTGAAATCTGCTTCTCTCCGGCTTCTTTAGCGTACCCCTCGATCTCGTTTTTATCTTTTGGGCCATGGGTCAAAGCGCAGGGACCGCCGATGCAACCGCCGACGCAACCCATGCCTTCGATGAAATTGAAGTCCCGAGCTGGGGATTTGGCTCTTGCTAAAGCGATCTTGCAGGCATCGAGCCCATCGGCAGCAATCGCTTTTAATTCAAAGGTGGAGCCTTGCTCTTTTAAGGCTTCTTCCACCGCTTCTTTTAAACCACCCGCGCGGCCAAAGATACGGCCAAAATAGGAGGCATCTTCAAGCGGCTTTTCTGGAAGAGATGCCATAACGATCTCTTTGGCATCAATCATCGCCTGGAGTTCTTCAAAAGTGAGGACAACATCGATATATGGCGCGACTTTCGGGTCTAAGATTTCTTGCTTTTTGGCAATGCAAGGACCGATGAAAATCACTTTGGCTTCTGGATGTTTCTCTTTGATGGCTTTGCCTAAAGTCGCCATCGGGGAAAGATTATGGGAGATATGTTCCGCTAATGTTGGGTAGTTCTTCTTCACATAAGAGACGAATGTTGGGCAACAAGAGGAAGTAAGGAATCCTTTTTCTTCAAGTTCCTTGGCTTCGGCGTAGCTAACCATGTCCGCG
>ONWJ01000226.1 GCA_900321535.1 uncultured Erysipelotrichaceae bacterium | reverse complement strand
GCGCCGACTTTATGGACGCGTTCCATATCCCAGCCAAGCTTTTTAGAAACATACTCATCGGTTCTGATTTTGCGTAATCCAAGAGAAAGGATGAAATCGCATTCCTCATCAGAAACGGAGCCAGCAAGAGAATAGTATTCCGGGGCATTCGCATCGATTTTATTGACGATGCCGCTAGGCCCGCCGATCATCTTCGCGACTTTGACGATTTTTTTACGAAGGGGCTTATCGCCATCGGCAACAGGTTTCCCTTCCCAAAGGATAATGTTTTCACCAGTTTTCATATTTGAGGCTCCTTAGTTGGTTGTCAGCACCAATTTGCTGCCCGAAACCGTCAAATAGAGTTTGGGGCATTTGCCATTTAAAACAAAATAGGCATTCGAGCGATAGGGACGCTCGTTGATCATCACTTCCGCTTGTACCGTGACTTCGGTATCAGAAACAGGGATGACAATCTCGTTCTGGTCGATTTTCAAAACGCCTTTTGGCCGTTCATCGAAAAGGATGGTGATATCGGAGAAACAGCCTAAAGCCCCGATACGTTTTTCAATCGTTACATTTTTCATGGTATGTCGATTGTAGGTGTTTTTTCTATAGAAAACAATTGTTAGAAAAGCCAAAAATACAAAGTGGAACGTCTAACAAAACTGAAAATAGAAAACAATTGTTCGTTTTCTTTTTGAAAATGAGCAAGGTTCTGCAAAGTTTTTCGGATTTTGCATAATAAAAGGAGCCCGCAGGCCCCTTTGATCAGATTAGATTAATGCGAGCGCATCATTCAATGTCTTTGACTTCACAATATCCGGGTAAGGTTTGTCTTGGATGACACCAGCCGAGATCAACTGATAGACCCTTGAATTAGAGATTGTCGTCGCAAAGGCGGCCGCGTCATTTTGCAACGCGTTAAACGTGACGGTCGATGGGGAGAATCTTCCCGCTCTTCCGTTGCCCTCGTCGATGTCTTGCGCGTCATAGGCAAACAAGAGCCAGACGCCTGCTTCTTGAGAAATGTAATATGGCGTCTTCCCGACTAGAGCGGTAGCGGAATAGTTGTACTCGATACCCTCAAGATAGTAGATGTCATCGTTGACTTTCTTTGACGCATTATCGGTAAAGCAGTTCGAACCGAATAGTTCAGAGATGGAAAGACCAGAGATGGTGGTTCCAAGATTACCGATGGTGGTTTCTTTTTCGATGATGCGTTTGAGAATCACGTTATCGCTAGAAGCAACAACCGTGCTGATCTTGATGTTATCGACGGTCGCGCCATCGAGGTCTTTGATGGTGACCATATCCGATGACTTGCCGGTCATATCTTCAAGGATGCGGTAGAGCGTTGGGTTCGAGTCGACAGCGATAATGGTTTTCAATTTCGCATTCTTGATATCGATATTGGCGATCATACCAAGAGTGATCTTTTCTTTGGTTTGGCCAGTGAGATCGGCAAGAATATCAAATAATGCTTTGTTGGTTTCGTTCTCAGTAACCACATCCTTGAGCAAGAAGCCATTGGAATCAATGGTGTTCAGCTCAGAGAGTTTAACGTTACCAATCAATTTATAGACTTGATCGTTATTCAATTCGGCTTCCGTCTTACCCATGAGATTGATCATGAATTCACGATAGGTAAGGTCTTGGATTCTGACCGAAAGATTGGCAAACAAATCGGTCACGACAATCTGAGAAAGATTGGCCAAATATAACTGCGTTCCAGTCGAAAACCCACTCACGGGGTTGCCGGAATCGTCAAAAGCACGTGCGTATTTGTTGTTCGCATCTTTGAAATAATAAATAGCTGGATGGGCTGAAATCTCCGCTGCAGTTGGGTTGACTTCATCCCATTGCTTGAACATGTTGAGCTTCCCAAAATCACCAAGATTCACATTCAAAGAAGACAAGGTCGCGGTGACTTTCATCGCGTTCTTTAGTTTCTCAGAAATCGTTCCATCTAAAAGTTTGGCGTCCTTGATTTGTTCATAATCGATTTGGACCAAATCACCTAAGCCACCCTCTTTCAAAAGAGTGTTCAATGTTTCTTTGATGACTGGGAAATCATCGACGGTGTAGGTGTTAGCGTCTAGTAGCATCGGCACGATGCCTTTGTTCCCAGGGTTCTCTCCGACCACGGTCGTTCCAAATCCATTCAACAAGGTTTTTGATGGGACGGCACACAAAACAATGGCCTC
>ONWJ01000228.1 GCA_900321535.1 uncultured Erysipelotrichaceae bacterium | reverse complement strand
TGATTTGACCGGCCTTATCATAAAGGGTGCACAAGTCATCCATGTCGTTTGGCGAGAGGGAGAAGATGAAGGAGTATTGGCAAGCGTTGATGATAGCCGTGGATTTGCGGACGATATCCTCGCTTCCAACGAAGTCCTTGATGTTCTGGGTGATGACGATTTGCATACCGTTGTATTTACGGATACGCTTGGCGAGCTGATACATGAAGTCCAAGGCGACCGGATACTTCGGATCGATGAAGACGTGGGCTTCGTCGATGGCGACCACGATCTTGCGGTTGGAGTTGTGCTTGAGGTTGAAATCACGGTTTTTGATGATCTCGTTATCGAGCCACTTCAAGACAAGAAGCATCTGAGCATTTGCAATCGTGTTGTTCTTGTTGGAAAGAAGGCTCTGGAAATTGAAGACGGTGAAGTTTTCCTTGACGGTAAGGGTGCTTTCGCCATTCCAGAGGTTCGCATTTCTTCCTTCTCCCGCGAACTTGGAGATGTAGTTATAAAGGATGCGGAGCTGGGTGACATCATAGTCCACCGTCGCTGCATCTAAACGCTTCTCAATCAAGGCATATAGTTCATCGAAGGTCGGATAGTCTTGCGGCTCAAGTGAGGAGAAATCGGTCCTAGAATCGATGTTCTTTTCCTTGTAAAGGGTGACGATGAGGTTATTGAGGTATTCCAAGGCGTCAGAAGAGATGCCAGAGAGGGCGACTTTGAAGAATTCTTCTAAGAACTGAAGATGAACCGCGAAGTTATTGACCGCGGATTCTTCGCCATCTTCATCGCCTTCTAAGGTGGTGATGACGTGGAATGGGTTGATTCTGCCTTCTCTAGCCGTGCCGACATCGATGAGACGGCCACCAAGATTTTGGGCTAAGAATTGATATTCGTTTTCTGGGTCAAGGATGAAGATTTTGCAGTTTTCCGCGCTTAATTGAGACAAAATCGTCTTGGTCGCGAACGATTTGCCTGAGCCAGATTTCCCGATGACGACCATGTTGGAATTGACACGCTCAAAGTCACGCTTGAAGAAATCGAGGATGACCGGGTAGTCGTTTTCAGTGCCAAGGACGCATCCCTTTTCATCCATGACGGTAGAAAGGACAAACGGGAATACCGCGGCTACCGAATTCGAATGGATGGCGCGTTGGAACTGCACCATCGAGTCTAAGCGAGAGAGGTTCGAGGAAATAAGAGCGAGGTTTTGGCAGAAATAGTTGTCCACCAATTCGAAGCCTTCTTCCGAGAAGAGACGTTTGATTTTCTTCTTTTCGCTGCGTTTCACGTCTTTTTTTGCCCCTTCTTGTGGATAAACCGTGATATGAAGGTTGACGCCGAA
Source organism: uncultured Erysipelotrichaceae bacterium (assembly GCA_900321535.1). Taxonomy (GTDB): domain Bacteria; phylum Bacillota_I; class Bacilli_A; order RFN20; family CAG-826; genus Alloenteromonas. Next base: position 2,477 of record ONWJ01000228.1, on the reverse strand, counting down.
AAGGGTTTCGTTGTCGTTTTGAAGCATGCGGAGCACTTCGACGAGGGTATCGATGTGGGTTTGCTTATCGATGATGCTAGAAGCACGGTAGCTATTATTGGATTGAGAGGCGAGCTCTTGGACCGAACGGTCGATCATGTGGATGGCTTTGCCTTTTTCAAATGGGGCAAGGTTCATGACAACTTTGGTGTTTGGGATATTGAAGATACGATATCCCCATGCGTTTAGAACCGAGATTGGGAAATTCTTGACGGTGAAGATATAGCACTCCTCTCCATCGATGATGGTAGAGCGAGGCTTGAATTCGATGGTCTGAGGATAAACCCAAGACATGAATTCCTCAGGGGTGAGCATATCGACGTCTTTTTCCTCGAATTTGGAGGTGTAATTGTATTTGACGAAGATGCCGAGCTCTTTGGTTTTGAGGATGTGGGAGGTCATGCCGATGTTGGCAAAAATCGAGATAGCATCAGTTAAAATCGAATCGATGACTTCCTTGCTTTCATCGTAGATGACAAGGTAGTAGAACGGTTTCTTAACCGGGGTCTCATCGGTGAGGACGGTATAGGAACGGATGCGGTCATCGATGATTTTGACACGGGCATCGAGTTCTTGTTTGGTGAGTTCACCGCTTTCGAAAAGATGGAACAAGGTATCTTTTTTGCGGTTTTCGTCTTCGATGTAGCTTTCAAAGCTCAGTTTGCGGTCCAACTTGACGATGGAGGCGCGGGTTTTGTTCGCGACTTCGCGGATGATTTTGCCGAAGTGCTCATCGATCATCTGATCCTGACGGTATTCAGAGAGCAATGAGAACTCGCGTGGGTCGACTTGAAGGACGCCGGCATAGTAATCTTTATAGACGATATAGTTGTCTTCGATGTTCTTAAACGGCATGAACATATCAATATTCGTTTGGGATTTGCTGTTGTTTTTCGAATATTTCTTTACTGCGAAGACGTATTTGATGGAGTGCGCGATAAACAGATAAAAGCGTTCTCCTTCAAAAGGGATGAATAAGCCAATGCCGATGGCAAGGACGATGAGGGCGATGATGAAACGGGCGATGCCGAGGTTAGACAAAAGAAGGAGGACAATCAGTCCGAGGAGGACAAAGACCAGGACGATGTCGAGGATGGAGATGTTTCTGAAAAATTGAATCTTAACTTTCGTTGTGCGAGGAATGATTCTCATTATTTTTCATCTCCTTTCTTCTTTTTGTCTCCATGCAGGGCGTTGCCAACCGCATTGTTGACCATGTTGGATCCGTTATTTGGAGGTTGGGCGTTCACATTGCCTTGCCCGCCTTGTCCGCCGACAACCTCAGAGCCTTTATTGATGACATTGACCGCGCCTTTACCCGCGCCGCCACCGCCTTGAGCGCCGCCATTGAGGGCATTTTTAACACCGCTAGAAGAACCAGTGGATTGTTGGCTTGGCTTACGGTTATTGCCACTTCCACTGCCAGCGCCGCCTAAGCGGGCTTCTTCCATCTTATAATCGCGGCTGGTTTTAAATCCCATCGCGCGACCTACAGTTGTGCCGAAACCAGTATTTTTGGGATCACGGAGGAAGTTGACCGCGCCACGGGTGGCTCTAAAAGCACCCATCGCACCGCCGACCATGGCTCTGCGGAAGCCAGAGGTCGCGATCGCGTTATCGCGGAGTTCATTGGAACCTGCACCGGCGCTGATCAAGTTGCCGACCAAGGCCATTGCGCGATTCATGGAGACACCACCACCGACGATGATGACGATCTTCATGAAGTTATTGAGGAGCTTGTTGTCGAAGAAGACGAGGCCTTTATCGGTGATCGCGCCGATGATAAGGGCATAGATGTTGATGGCGATGATGACACCATATCCCATTAAGAATTTGGTGATGAATTGGTCTCTCCAGAGTTTGAATCTAGCGCCGTCATCGATGACGCTGGTAGAAAGAGAAATCGGAGAGAAGATGAAGAGGATGACGATGGAAATCGCACGGTCGACGAACATCAGCAACGCTTGGCCAAGGCAAAGGATGATGATGATGCTGCCAAGCCAAGAGAAGAAGAAGTCGTAATCGGCGAGGTCGAGATAGTTTTTGACGTTCGACGTGCTATGGTAATTGAATTCTTCTAACAGGTAGAAATTGGAATCGACACCTGAACGAAGGGCGTTTTGGCCAAAGGCACCGGCCAAGAAGCGTCCTAATCCATCTTGCGAACCACCAAGGGTGGTCGAATAAAGAACGCGCATGATTTGCCCGGTGAAGAAGATGAGCAAGGTCATCGCGGCAGGGATGAAGATGAAAATGAGCAACGTCTTCCCGACCTGAACGAAGATCTGGGCTGGCGTTTTGTCCACTTTTTCGGAAGCGATAGTGCGCAGAATCGCAAAAATCGCAAATATCGTGACCAATACGATGCCGACGAACACCGCCCCGACAAAAGCGTAGGTGATATTCGGGTTTCGCATCAAAAAGCTCACGAAATCCAT
>ONWJ01000229.1 GCA_900321535.1 uncultured Erysipelotrichaceae bacterium | reverse complement strand
TTATTTTCTATCGCCCAAGCGATTTGGCCGATGAGTCCAATCAAAATAATGGCGACCCATCTTCTTGCACCGAGTTTTTGTTCGTTCATATCGATTACCTTCTTATTTCATTATAGGACGGCAAAATCGATTTGGAGAACGGAAGCTTTCGTATTATCATTTAACAAATGGAAGCGTTTGTCCGAATCCCTATCGCAAGTTTTGTTTTTTTCGGTATTTTCTTTGCCGTTTCGGTATGGCACATTGTGCTTTGCGTCGTTAGACAAAGCGGATTCGCCCGTAAAGCGACCAAATCTTTCTGCGTTCTTTCCTTAGCCGTTGCGGTGGCCATTGCAGTGCCAATTCATCCGCTTCTTTATATCGGGTTGCTCTGCGGGGCAGTCGGTGACTTCCTTTTGATCTTCAAACGTAAGCCCGTCTTGTTTATCTTAGGTGCGATTTTCTTTTTGACGAACCACATTCTCTTCATCGTTCAAGGGTTGATCGTCCTCCAGCCATTCACCTCAGGTCAAGCAATTGGCATGATCATCTATATTATCCTTGCTTCCGCGCTTGCCTATTTCATCGCATTCAGGTTCTTGAAGAAACCCAAACGCTCCATTCCTGGCGGCGTTTATGTTTTGGCTTTGTTATCGAATATTGCTTTGTATACTTTTGCTTGCTTCACCGGCAGATGGCAGTATTTCTTGGTTTGCTTATTCGGCGCGATCTCCTTCATGGTCAGCGACTTCATGCTTGCTTATTCATTGTTCGTAAAAGGGAATCAAAAAAGCCGCCACCTGGTGATGGCGTCTTATTTGATCGCGCAGTTTTTGATTTCTTTCGGATTCGTACTTACTTTCCTCGCTTAACGAATCGCGAGGAACAAACGGAGTTTTGCAATCGCTTTCGCTCGATGAGAGAAGCGATTCTTTTCTTCTTCGCTTGCGATGCCAAAATCTAAATCCGCTTCCTCGCAATGGAAGATCGGGTCATATCCAAAACCATGATCTCCATGCCTTTGTTTGAGAATCGTTCCAGGGCATTGTCCTTCAAAATAGAGGGGTTTTGCAGAGATATTCTCTAAATAGCAGATGGTACAGTTGAAGTGAGCGGAACGATCTGTGTTATCTCCAAGCCGCTTTTGAATCTCTTCATAAGCGTTAGGATAGCCGCCGCATTCTTCTGCAAATCTAGAAGAATGGATGCCAGGGAATGCCCCAAGCGCATGAATCTCTAATCCAGAGTCATCTGCAAGAACCGGGAATTTGACGAGCTTAGCGAAGGCCTTGGCTTTGATGAAGGCATTCTCGCGATAACTTGCCCCGTCTTCTGTTGGGTCGCAGTCGATGTTCAAATCGGCAGGGGAGTAGATGACATAACCCATCGGGGCTAGGATCTCACGATACTCTTTGAGTTTTCCTTTGTTATTCGTGGCTACGCAGATTTCTTTGTTCATAGACCCTCCTTATCTTATAAGTTGATGATATAGCGATTGACCATCACGGTATCGTTCTTTAACGGTCGGTCGTTCAGCTCGGTTCTTTCTAGAACGCCGCCGCATTTTTGGATAACGCGGTTTGAACCGATATTATCCACGCAGGCATCAATCCTTGCTTGGCGGAATCCTTGCTCTTTGAGAAACTTAAGAACACATTTGCAAGCTTCTGTCATATAGCCATTGCCCCAATAGGCTTTACCTGATACATAACCTATTACCGGGACTCCATCGATATATTTGACGACATCAATTCCTCCGATGAGCGCGTTTGTTTGCTTTAAAACAATCGCGAAATTGATTCGCTCTTTCTCTTGATATTGCTCGACCCAAGTTGAAACAATCATCTTTGTTATTTCAACTGACTCGTGAGCGTTCCAAGTAAGAAATTTGGTTACCTCAGGGTCATTGGCCCACGTAGAAAACATCGCTTCAGCATCCTCGATGTTCCAAGGACGGAGCAAGAGACGTGGTGTTTCTATGGTAACTTTCATGCAATGTTCCTTTCGAAGGTGAATGATATCCCTTTCGCGTGTTTTGTAAATACGAGCACAAAAAAAGCAGACCGTTTTCGATCTGCGTTTGTTCGGTTACTGGAGCAGGAGACGGGAATCGAACCCGCATGACCAGCTTGGAAGGCTGGAGTTCTACCACTGAACTACTCCTGCAGTTGCTGGCGGACCATAGGAGAGTCGAACTCCTGTCTCATCCGTGACAGGGATGCATCATAACCGTTAGACCAATGGTCCGAGCGTGGATAAATATATCACAAGCGCTCGGACTGTCCAATCTTTTTTATTAGAAGCCGACGAATTGCTCAATCTGTGGCTTCGGCGCGAATCCAAGACGGCTGCGAACGACTTCACCCTTTTCGATATAAAGCATCGTTGGGATAGAGACGACATTGTATCTTGCAGCGAGATCGCTGACTTCGTCGACATCGACTTTGAGCACCTTAAGCTCAGGATGTTCTCCTGCGACTTGAGCGATGACAGGGGCAACCATTTTGCATGGTCCACACCAGGTGGCGTAGAAGTCCACGAGGACTTTCTCTCCTTTGATTTCTTCGTCGAATTGAGCGGCGGATTTGATTTCGATTTCCATTGTTATTGACCTCCATGGCTTATCTTATGGTATGAACGGGTATATTGCTAGAGATATGCTTCTTAAGAGAAGATAAGGAAAAGCAGTAGCAGGTGGGCTGGGAAATAAAGGTAAGAAATGATGCGGAACGCCAAAGAATTATGGCCGCGTCTGCCAGAATAGAAATAAAGAAGGATGCCGGCAAGCAAGGCATAGCTTCCTTTTCCTAAATAATAAACATCAAAAGGTGCGTAATCGATGCCTCTAGCGATGTAACCGATGGACCAGAACAAAACGACGGAGATGATAAGACCACCGATGGAGATGAGATTGGTTTGCCGACGATATTCAACCGACTCTTCGAATTCTTCCATCGACATGCCGATTTCTCTGACTCTTGATCCATAAAGCTTTTTGACAATCCACGGAGCGATGAAGAATAGCAGGATCATCAATAATCCATATAAGCCATATCCGAAACGGAGATAGTAGGGGAACCATTCGATCGTGACCGAGTTCATGCGTTCATAAACATCCACGACGAAGGAAAGAATCATCGGTGAAAGCGGGAGGATGGCAAATACCTTTTTCCAGTTAGGAAGAAGGAGACACCAAAGAACGAGCATGGAGAAGAATAGATCGGTGAAAGGCTCAGGGGAAAGCGTATTGGGGGAATAACGTTGCTGCATCCCATAAACGAAGATGGTCTCGCCTAACGTGATTACCGCCCACATGATTCCAATGCGCAGGACATACATTCCACGATTACGGGTGTAGCGCATGCCTTCGGCTAAGAAAAACGCATAGAGAGGGAAAGCTAATCTGCCGATAATGCGGAATACATTCCCTACCACTGATCCCGGGTCTCTTTGCAATAAGAAAAGGCCGACGTGATCTAAGGTCATGAAGATCATCGCGAGAATCTTTAGGATAAAACTATCCAGTTTTTGCAGGGATTTTGTATTATTCACTTCGCAAAACTACTCCTAACAATGGTGCTGATCACGCTGAACAAATTATTGGATACGTGCATGAGGTAGCAGCCGGCGAAACCGCCTTTTTCATAGACGAACGCCATCACGAGACCCGCTCCGATATAGGAGGGCAGATTCACTAACTCTGTGATGATGACTTCAGTGGAGGAGAAATCCCAGCTGTAATGGATGAGTCCGAAGATCACCGCGGAAACAACGTATGCGATCCAGCGTTTGGTTCGGCTTAAGAAGGAGAATAAACCAACACGATAGGCAAGTTCTTCGACAAACGGACCAACGAAGCTGATGACGAAGACGAAGACAGGAATATTCACGCTAAACATCGATTGCAAGTTGGTTTCATTCGCATTGACGCCGGGCTGTTTGAATCCAGTCGCCGTGAAAATCAGCATGATAATGAGGTTATAAATGAAGTTCGCGCCAAGTACGATACCAAAGCCAATGCCTGCCCACATATAGGAGGTTGGCTTTTTGAAGCTGTGGAAGATTTCCTTCCAGCCCTTTTTCCATAAGACCGCAGCTAGTATCGCGGCGATGACCAAATAGGCCACCATGTTTACCCAAAAACGGATGTCGGTGCGCGCATTGAACGCTTTGATCTCCTCAGCGGTTTGAAGGTTGAGGGTCGCCACCCCGATGCCTTGGAATAGCAAAGCCAGGAGGATTCCCATGATTTGGAATCCTAAAAAACCGATGATGAAAAAGGTAAGCTGGCGATAAAAAGAGACCTGAACAAAGGTATCAAAACGATAAAAACCCTTCAAATCCCGCCCGCTTTTGTTGTTTTCTTCCAAAAGCAAGTTGGCGTTGCAGTGGGGGCAGCGCGTCGCGATCATGTCAACTTTTTGATCGCATTGGCCGCATTTTTTGGTGCCGAAATAATGCTCCATGGGTGGTATTTTAACATCTCTTCTCGAGTTGATATATTGTTTTGCTCAAGCGTGCCTAGGCATATAGAAGCGCGCCTGCGCCTTGTACGCACATGCCCCAATTGCTATAATTTTCTGCATGAACAACCTCAATCCAGAAAAACTAGCCAATTATTTAGACATCGGTTTGATCGGTGTCACCATCCTCATTTTCGTGATTTTAGTCCTTTGCTTCCTTCGTGGTTTGCTCCGCGGTTGGAAGAAAGGCACTTATCATTTTATTTTCATGGCTATCTTGTTCATCGTCGCTATTTTTACTCTGGATGTGTCGACTCAGGCTGCGATGAATTTCAACATCAGCTTTATCATGCAGGAAATCAAATTCAACCTTCAGGGTACGGATTTTGTCATCCCCGTTACGACGGCTGGCGAAACCGCGAGAACTGCGATTTATACGATTTTGAAAGACGGCTTCAAAATCGATGCTGACCCGTCAGCGTTATACAATTATTCCGTCGCGATGGCGGTTTCCTTCATCAAACTCGTTTTGGTTTTCCTTGAAGCGCTCATCATTCTTATCTTCGGTAACCTTCTTGCCTTGCTTCTTTGGCACATCCTTTTCAAATGGTTCTTGCCGTATCGCATCCGCAAAAGACATAACCTCCGCTGGGTTTCCGGTATCCAATCGGTTTTGGTTGCTATCGTAACGATGTCGTTGCTCATCGCTCCGCTTTCTTCGGTGGTGAACACGATTTCCAACAATATCGATTTCGATTCCACTTATTTGAATACCAAC
>ONWJ01000231.1 GCA_900321535.1 uncultured Erysipelotrichaceae bacterium | reverse complement strand
GTCTTCGCAGTACCGGTCATACCGGAGAGTTTCTTATAAAGACGGAAGAAGTTCTGATAGGTGATGGTGGCCAAAACAACGGTCTCTTGCTTGATTTCAACGCCTTCTTTGGCTTGGATAGCCTGCTGAAGACCATCGTTATATTCACGGCCTTTCATGATACGGCCAGTGAATTGGTCAATGAGTTGGATCTGACGTTCAGAGTCGACCATGTACTCGACATCGCGGCCCATAATGTAGTTGGCTTTCAAGGCCTGGTGGATACGGTGAACGAGGTCATTGTTCTCCGGGTCATAGAGATTGCGGAGGCCGAACATACGTTCCGCCTTGTTGTTACCTTCATCGGTAAGGTTGCAGGATTTGGTTTTGATATCGATGACAAAGTCAACGTTTTCACGGAGTTTCTTAACGAAACGGTCCGCGACCTGATATTGGCTAGCCGGAGCTTTTTGACCACCGGAAATAATAAGTGGGGTACGGGACTCATCAACCAAGACGGAGTCGGCTTCGTCGACGACGCAGAACTTCAAACCACGGAGAACACGCTGGCTGAGGTCTTGGGTCATGTTGTCACGAAGGTAATCGAAACCAAGTTCAGAGTTGGTGGTATAGGTGATATCGCAAAGATAAGCTTCTTTCTTTTCCTGCGCGGTTTTGGATGCGAGGTTGCAACCGACGGTCAAACCGAGGAAGCGATAGACCTGACCCATCCACTCGGCGTCACGAGAGGCGAGGTATTCGTTGACGGTGATGACGTGCACGCCACGTCCGGTCAAGGCGTTGAGATAAACCGCCATGGTGCAAGTAAGGGTCTTACCTTCACCGGTTCTCATCTCAGCGATGTTGCCATCGTTCAAAACAAGAGAGCCGATGATCTGGACCTTAAATGGGGTCTGATGAAGGGTGCGTTTGGCACCTTCTCTAGCGACGGCGAAAGCACGATGCTTGATTTCAGCAAGGCGTTTGTCGATTTCTTCATCATTGGCGCCGGCTCTAAGATAGTCCTGAAACTTCTTGGTTTCAGCGCGCAATTCATCATCGGTCAATTTGGACATCTCTGGCTCAAGGGCCATGATTTGTTCAGCTTCTTTGCCGTAACGGTTGAGTTCCCGCTTCTCGAAGCGGAAGATTTTTTCAAATATATTAGCCACGTTGTTCTCCTAATAAAAAGCGGGGTAATCATACCATTTAGATAAATGGTAAGCAATGAAAGGACGCTTAGGTCTTTGAGATTGTTCTCGCAATCACCAAAACCTCAATCTTTTGAGGCTTTGCTTTCTTAAGTAAAGCAATGCAGGCTTTGATGGTTGATCCTGTCGTATAAACGTCATCGACAAGCAGGACTTTCTTGCCTGTGACTTCCTTCCCGTTGACCAAAGCAAGGGCTTTTCCAATCAGTTTTCTTCCCTTGGCCGACTGCTCGGATTGCTTTCGATCTTCGGTTTTGATAATCGCTTTTACCATCGGCAAATCAAACTGCTCGAAGATGGAATAAACATGATTGAAGCCCCTTGCTTCATCGTGTTTTGGCCAGCTTGGAGCAGGGACAACGATGTACTGAGAAAATTTCAATTTTGCCCAAAAAAGTATATTTTCGACCAAAACCGTCCGAAGTTCATAGTCTCCGCACCCTTTGTATTGGTAGATTACCGACCTCATACCCGCCCCATATTGGTATAGGCTCCGGCATGGAACTCCATCCACTTTCCACCGTTTGATATGCGGGTGAAAGCTCTCCCTGCACTTAGAACATAGGGTTGGGTTTGGATGAACGCGCAGCAGCAATGAGCGTGGCCTAAATGGTTTCATGCACACCTTGCAGAAAGGTGTTGCAGTATTTGATTTCTTCAATGGCACGTTTCATTCCCTCGCTTTCTGTCTCGGCGATGAAAATAACATCGCCTTTGGGGGCGCTTGACTTTCTGCCTGCTCTGCCCGCGATCTGCACCAAGGTCGCAGCGTCATAAACAATATGATCAGCTTCATAGACGATGACTTGGCAGTTGGCCACCGTTACGCCTCGTTCCAAAACCGCAGTGGTAACCAAATAACGGTATTTCCCTTGTTTGAAACGAGAAATCACTTTGCTTCGATCTTCTCTTTGGCTATTTACATAGGTACCTTGTGGAAAACGCACCCTTAAAAGCAACGCTATGCGCCTAGAATCATCAATGGTGGGCACGAACACCATCACAGGCTTGGATTCCTTTTCGTATTTGGCCAACAGACGCACCAAACAGAAAAACTTGAAGAACGAAAAGCGCAACTGAATCACCGGTTCAGGAATGGGCTTCTTATGGAAACGGGTATGCAAGCAAAGAATCCTTTTGTTCTTCGCCTTAAAAGCATCGATGACTTTTCTTGATGGAGTCGCGGTCATCATCAGGGTATGTCCACATACCGATTTTTCGTAAAAACTCTGCAAAACCTCACTGCCTTTAAACGGAAAAGCATCGATTTCATCCATAACAAGCAAATCAAAATAGTTTGGATATCGATAGAG
>ONWJ01000232.1 GCA_900321535.1 uncultured Erysipelotrichaceae bacterium | reverse complement strand
CAAAGCCAAGAAGGAAGGTTACGAGCAAATCGCCGCTCTCTTCCTTGAAACCGCCGAAAACGAAAAAGAGCACGCCAAGCTCTGGTTCAAATATCTTCATAACGGTGAAGTTCCTTCTACCGCTGAGAACCTTCTTGCAGCAGCCGAAGGTGAAAACTACGAATGGACCGATATGTATGAAAACTTTGCCCAGATCGCCGAGAAGGAAGGCTTCAAAGAGATCGCCGCGAAATTCCGCATGGTCGGTGCAATCGAAAAGCATCATGAAGAACGTTATCGCGCCCTTCTAGAGAAAGTCGAAGGCGGCGTTGTCTTCGTTGGTGATGACCTTGCCGTTTGGAAATGCCGCAACTGCGGACACATCGTCGTTGGCAAATACGCCCCTGAGCTTTGCCCAGTTTGCAAGCATCCAAAATCTTACTTCGAACTTGCCGTCAAAAACTATTAATCCAATATAAATAGGATATTGGCTGATCTATCCCGTCTCTAGCACGCTAGGGGCGGGATATTTTTAAATTAATGGGGGTTTGCAGCGTTTTTTTTGATTATCGTCTCTTCGGCTCGGTGGAAGTGGATTCCTTTAGGGCTAAGTTAGAATGGACGACGCATAAGGTTTTGGAGAGGTTCGGATTTAGGATTCGATTACGAATCGCAAGGATGATCGCATCGGCGACAGACTCCGGTTCGACCGCGACGGAAGTGATGGTGGGCTTCATCGCGTTGGAGTCAGGAGTGTAGTCAAACCCAATGACTTTGATATCCCTTGGGACAGAGTAACCTGCAACGTCAAGCGCGTTGATGAATTGCCTGGCGATGAAGTCGTTCGCGCAGACATAAACATCACATAAGGTTTTCGCGCGAATCTCGCGGACCATCAAATAACGGTTATGGAATACCGAATAGCCATCAGGATAGATGAAGTCCATGTCTTTTCGATGTGGCAGATCGTGGAGTCCGCTGGTAATCAAGACGGTTTCGTAACGTTCCCTAAAGGAGAGACAGTGGCTGGGATCACCTACAAACCCAATGGATTTGATGTTGCATTGCTCGACCAATCGATTGAGTTCAGCTTCAATCGGGGTGTAATTGTCTTGCAAAACGATATCGAAATTGCCCGCGCCAGACATCTCAACCGGGGCATCGAGGAAAACGGTGGAGATATTGAGACTTAAAATCGATTTGATCATCGAACGGTTGAAGAACTCGATGCAGATGATGCCGTCAAAACGTAAAGACCCGATGTTCTCTTTTAAATAGATGCTGGCATCTTCGCCATCTCGACAAACATGCTGGAATAATTGGTCACCGCGTTCGTAGCAGGCGTTTTCAATCGATCTTAAAACCGGGATATAAAAATAATAATTGGTTAAGGGCTTGCCAGCTAACAGCAAGATGCGGAAGTGCTTATGCTCCTCATCTGCCAGCTGCTTATAGTTCATCTCTTTGGCTTTTTCTAGAACCAGGCGTTTGGTTTTTTCAGGCATCGCTTTGCCGTTAAGCACCTTGCTGACCGTGTTCCTAGATAAGCCCAATTCTTGGGCGATGTCATTGATTGTTACGCTTTTCATGCTGTTTATATTATGTGCAAATGTAATGTAAAATCAACTAATACGATGTGCATTTGCACAAATTAAAGCGCTTACATGAAAAAGTTTTGCACTTTTGCACAAATATAGCATGATAAAACCATGAAAAACACAAAAGCTAATGGTGGAGAGGCCGCTTTTGACCTGTCCACAGCGGGCCAACCGCCCGTAAAATGGCACACCAAATTCGCCACCAATTTTAAGAAGCATTGGAAGACGCTGATTTTCGTGTTGCCTGCCATCATCTATGTCTTCATCTTCTGCTACTTGCCGATGTATGGGATTCTAGTCGCGTTCCAAGACTACGTACCAGGCGATGACATCATTGGTCAATATACGTTCTGGGTTGGCTTTGAGAACTTCAAGCGATTCTTCGAGCTGCCGAACTTCTGGCAGATCTTCATGAACACCTTCTTGCTGTGTCTCATCGGATTCCTTGTCGGATTCCCTCTGCCAATCATCGTTGCCTTGATGCTCAATTCGCTTCGTGGCAAGAGGATGAAAGAAGTGTTGCAGACCATCTTCTACGCCCCGCACTTCATCTCCTTGGTCGTCCTCGTCGGTATGATCTTCTTGCTGTTTGGCTCTAACGGCTTGATTAACCGCTTGGCAGTCCGTTTAGGAGGGGAGGCCACCCCGTATTTGCTCCGTCCAGATGCGTTTAGACCTTTGTTCATTCTTTCTGGCAACTGGCAAGACTTCGGGTGGAGCGCGATCATCTACCTCGCCGCTTTGGCGGGTGTTGATCCATCGCTCCATGAAGCCGCGACCATCGACGGCGCATCCCGCTTCAAACGCGTTTTCTCCGTCGATCTCCCCGCCATCATGCCGACGGTCTCCATGCTTCTTATTCTTTCCATCGGCAACTTGATGAACTGCGGCTACGAGAAAGTCTTGCTTATGCAAACCACTGGCAACCTCGAAACCTCTGAAATCATCTCTTCCTATGTTTATAAAATCGGTTTGATTTCCGGTGACTATGGCTTATCGACTGCCTCCGGCTTATTCAACTCCGTCATCAACGTTATCTTGCTCGTCACGGCGAACTTCCTATCCCGCAAGTTCTCCGAATACAGCATGTGGTAAGGAGGAAAGACATGAAAGCATCCGTGAAAATCAGTCGCGAAGAAGCCTTAGCCCGTCGCAAAGCGCATCGCGCCAACCGCATCAGAGGCAGCCGCTCCGATATCGTCTACTTCGTTATCATCGGTTTCTTCCTCGCGTTATTGACCTTAATCGTCGTCTATCCGATCTACTTCATCATCATCGGCTCCATCTCCGATCCAGACGCCGTCATGAATGGCGAAGTCATCTTCTGGCCGGTGGACATCACCGTCTCAGGCTATCAAGCATTGGCTAATGAAACCCTGATTTGGGCCGGTTACCGCAACACCATCATCTATACCGCTGTCGGTACCGCCTTCAACATCGTTCTCACCATCCCCGCTGGCTGGGCCTTATCAAGAGACTACTTGCCCGCGAGAAAAGTCATCAACGTTTTCTTCATCATCACCATGTTCTTCGGTGGTGGTCTCATCCCGTATTACCTCATCTGCTCGACCTTAGGCCTTGTCGATAACCCATTGATCCTCATCATCGGCGGCGGCTTAAGCGTCTACAACATGTTCATGTGCAAATCCTATTTCACCCTCAACGTTCCAAAAGAAATCTTGGAAGCCAGTGAAATCGATGGCTGCGGCGAATTCAGAACCTTCTTCGATATGGTATTGCCGCTTGCCAAGCCACTTATCTCGGTCATGTTGCTCTTCTACGCCGTCGGGCACTGGAACTCCTACATCGATGCTTTGATCTTCATCAAGCAAGAGAACTTCTATCCGTTGCAGCTGGTCTTAAGAAACATCCTCATCGTCGCCGAAAGCCAATCCCAAAGCGGCGCCGACGCAGCGACCATCACCGAGCAGCTCCGCATCGCCAACCAGATCAAATACTCTTCCATCATCGTCTCCTCGCTCCCGATCATCATCCTATATCCATTCATTCAGAAATACTTTGACCAAGGTTTCTTGGTT
>ONWJ01000233.1 GCA_900321535.1 uncultured Erysipelotrichaceae bacterium | reverse complement strand
ATCGTCGGCGTTTGGAACTCCTATGGCAGCGCGGCGATGTTCATCGGTTATTCCAACGAGAGCCAGTGGCCACTTGCCTACTTCATCTATAACCTTCTCAACATGAAGACCACCGACCCAACCGCGATCATCAATGAGAACAGTTTGGTCAATATTTCCAGTGCTTCCATCATCATCTCGGTTATCCCAATTCTCATCATCTATCCATTCATCATTCGTTATATCAAGTCTGGCATCACCTTGGGGAGTGAGAAATAAAATGAAATATTCCCAGCAAATCTTGGATGAAATTTATCATATTCGCCCTGGAGAGAGCATCGACGTCCAGTCTTTGGAATGGGATCATCATGACCCATTCGACACTTCTAAATTCCATTTGATGGGGTCAACCGAGACCAAGAATCGTTCCTTCTTCCGCTTGTCTGAGGAAGAGCGTGCAGCGATCAATCTTGTCAGCAAAGACGTTGCTTATTTAGCTACCCATAGCGCAGGTATCCAACTCCTTTTCAAAACCGATTCCAGAGTGGTGAAAATCAGAGTCCGCAACTCCGAAGCGTTCTCTATGAAGAACATGACCTTCATGGGTTGCAGCGGGTTTGACTCCTATTATTCTGAAGACGGCAAGGAATTCACTTATCATGCCTCCGCGTTTGCTAATTTCATCGATGCGAATACTTGGGTGGATTACCCCGTATGCTTCAAAGATAGAAAGTTACGTTACCTCATCTTGGATTTCCCGCTTTATAACGGGGTCTTTGATTTAGATATCATGCTTGAGAAGGGATCTTCCGTTGAGCCTTTCTGCTACGAGAACAAAAAGAAGATCCTTTGCTATGGAACTTCCATCATGCAAGGCTGCGCCTGCCCTAGACCTGGCATCAATACGACGAACTTCCTTTCTAGAGCCCTTCGTCAAGAGGTCTATAACTATGGCTTCTCCGGCGCGGCGAACCTAGAGAAAGAAGTGGCTGAAGTATTAGCCAAGCGTGACTTTGAACTCATGACCATCGATTGCGAGGCTAATGCGGGTTGCAGCGAGTTTTTGGCTAATAACCTTGAGGATTTCCTTTCCATCATTTTCAAAGCAAAGCCAGAAGTCCCCGTTATTGTCTTTAACCGCGTTAGACAAGCTTATGATGATTACTTCCCCGAAATGGCGCGTAAGAAAGCCTTCTGCGACCGCGTCATGAAAGAGAACGTGGAAGAATTCGCCCGTAAAGGTTACAACATCACTTTCGTTGATCATTTCCACCTCATTGAGGGTTCTATGACCGTGGAGGGGCTTCACCCCACCGCAGACGGCATGGGACGCATCAACGAGAGCTATTTGAAAGCCATTCAGGAAGTCAAGGAGGCAAGAGGAAAATGAAAGTCGTGTTCTTGCCGCTAGATGAGCGCCCCTGCAATTACCTTTACCCGCAGGAGCTTCCTTTAAGCGAGGACATCCAATTGGTTTTGCCACCGAAAGAAATCCTCGGAAAGCAAAAAAAGAGCGGGGACGTGCATGCGATTTCCTCATGGTTAAAGAAAGAATGTGAGGACGCAGACTACGCTTTGTTATCTTTAGATACCTTGCTTTATTCTGGCATCGTTCCTTCTAGACTCCACCACAACACTTATGAAGAACTCGCCTCTAGAAGCGATGTGCTACGTCAAATCAAAGAGGATCATCCGAGCTTAAAAATCTATGCCCATGAGTTAGTCATGCGCACTCCTTCTTATGACCTTGCAACCGAAGAGCCCGATTATTTCGCCATCTGCGGTTTGGCCATCTACAAAGAAGGCGTTTTCCGTGATAAAGAGGCTTTGGGCGTTCTTAATGAAGAAGAGAAAATGCAGCGGGATGAGAATCTAAAGCTCATTAAACCGGAATATTTAGATGATTTCGTCTCTCGCAGGGCTATCAATAAGAAGGTCTTGATGCATAATCTTGAGCTAGCAAGAGACGGCGTCATCGATTTCTTCCTCATTCCTCAAGATGATTGCTCGCCTTATGGATATACTGCAAGCGACCGTCGCGACATTTTATCTGTTATTGAAACGTTAGGCATCCAAGATAAAGTCATCATGCATCCAGGCGCCGATGAAGCAGGTCTTACCCTGATTTCACGTTGCCTAGAAGACATTCATCAAAAGCCTTTGAAGTTCTACGTCGAATATAACTGCGATAAGACCAAGGACGCCGTCCCTGAATTCGAGTCTCAGCCAATCGACTTATCTATCACATCCCAAATTATCTCCACAAATTCCGTTAGAATCGATGATCCAAAAGACGCGGATATCGTTTTGTTAATCAACGCTGGAAGCGCCTTTATGTGGAATCGGATTCCTGAGTTTGAATCCCATTTCGCAGAGAGAAATATCGAAAAACTTTGCGATTCCGCCTCCAAATACCTCCAGCAAGGAAAATGCGTTGCCGTTGGCGACGTCGCCTTATGCAATCGCGGCGACCTCGCTTTGCTCCAAGGGTTATATTCCCATAACCTGCTTGGTCGCATCACTTCTTACGCTGGCTGGAATACTTCTTCCAACACCCTTGGCACCACCATCGCCAACGCGATTGCCTTCGCCTACTCCCATAACGATTTGCAGCGGAGACGTTCTCTCATCTGCCGTTATTTAGAAGATTTCTTCTATATGGCGGAAGTTCGTGTCGACATCAACGACAAGATTGGCATTGACCATCTTTGGGGTGAAGACATCCATTGTCTCAACGAGATGAAGAAACCAGTTGGAGAATATGTTCGCGATAACATCAAACGTCTATCGACCAAGTATCAGCTCCGTTTGATTGCCGACTTCTCCGATATCAATGTTGATTTCGTGTGGAACCGCACATTTGAAATAGAAGTGAAAGTAACATGGAACAAATTCTAGTTATCGACATCGGCGGCACACGCATCAAAAGTGCGTTGATCAAAGACCGTCAACTGCTTAAAGAAGCCTCTGCTGCTTCTAATGGCAAAGTCTCTCGTGAGGCCATTCTTTCAGGCCTTGACGAGGTTCTTTCCGTTTACAAGGATGACGAGTTTGCGTGCGTCGGTGTTTCTTCGGCTGGAAGATTCGATCCTAAGACTGGAATCTGCGTTTATGCAAGCGACAACCTCAAAGGTTGGACAGGCTTTCATCTTAAAGAATACGTAGAACAAAAGACGGGACGAAAAGCGTTTGTCGAAAACGATGCCGTCTGCGCGATGCTTTCGCTTATTCATGATGGCGACCCGGATACGGTCATGTTGACCTTAGGGTCTGGGGTGGGAGCATGCCTATATAAAGACGGCAAGATCTACCACGGCAACAATTTCGATTTGGGTGAGCTTCAACATCTCTGCGTGAAGGAAAACGGCTTACTCTGCGACTGCGGCAAACGTGGCTGCGCTGAGAAAGAATTGGCAGCTCCAGGACTTAATCAGCTCATCGTCGATTCCTATGGAGAGGATATCGGCGTTAGACAGCTCTTCAATGAATTTGAATCCGGTTGTCCAAAGGCTAAGAAGGTCCTTGATGAATACTTCAGAATCTTTGATGTCTTCTATCACAAACTCAAACAGGCTGTCCCAAGTTTAAAGACCATCTTCATCTCGGGAGGCATCGCCAAAAACAAAGATGTTTTCCGTAACTATTTATCTCATTATCCAGAAATCACTTTGTCTGAGGACCCTGTCCACGCAGGACTATTTGGGGCTTATGAACTCGCGTTAAGAGGAATTCAAAAATGAATCTAAGCCTCGCCATCAAAGAGTTAGAAGGGTATTTGGACTTCGGGAACTACAGCCCAGAAGATATCAAAATCCAAGAAAGCGCTGCAAATCGCGCTTATTTTGACGGTGAGAAAATCATTGTTGAGTACACAAAGCCAACTTATATCATCAAATTGTTGTTCACACTTCTTTCTGATTCCAAGAAAAAAGAAGCGTCTTTCTCCCCTACTTTTGAGGACCTCTCCTTCATGGTGGACTGCGCTAGAAACAACGCTTTGAACGAGAAGACTTTCCGTCATTTCATCCGTCTGCTTTCTCTAGGTGGATATGACACACTAAAAATCTATTTGGAAGATTGCTTTGAAGTTGATAACGAACCTTATTTTGGCTATCTTCGCCCGCGTTACTCAAAAGAAACGCTTCGTTCTATCGTAACCTATGCTGATATCTTCTCCATCGAGGTCGTCCCTTGCATCGAAACCCTCGCTCACATGGCCACCCTCAAAAAGTGGTGTGTCTACCGCGAGCATTTCGATATCGATGATATCTTCTTAGTCGGAGATCCACGCGTTGAGACGTTACTCAAAAACATGTTCCAAACGCTTTCGGAGGTTTTCGTCTCTAAGCGCGTCAATATCGGGTTCGATGAAGCCTATCGTCTAGGAAGAGGTCGTTACCTAGATTTGCATGGTTTGCATTCAAGAAGAAGCGT
>ONWJ01000234.1 GCA_900321535.1 uncultured Erysipelotrichaceae bacterium | reverse complement strand
TCTTTCTTGTTCATGACTGAAGTCAAATCAAGCTCATGAGCAATGCGGCGAACCTCTGGTTTTTCAATCTCGGCTAAAGGGAACAAGCATGCATCAATCTGCGCTTCGTTGATTTGAGAGAGAAAATAGGATTGATCTTTGTTTCTATCATCGGCTTTAAATAGGCAAGCATGACCATTGAAGTTTCCTTTTTTGGCATAGTGGCCCATCGCGATTTTCTCGCATCCGTTTTTCTTAGCAAACTCTAAGAAAGAATCAAACTTGATGTACTTATTGCAGAAGACGTCTGGGTTGGGTGTGCGTCCTCTTTCGTATTCAGAAAGGAAATAAGAAAACACATGGTCCCAATACTCTTTGATAAAGTCGACGCGTAGCAAAGGAATGCCTAATTTCGCGGCCACTTCTTTGGCGTCATCATAATCAGCTTCTTGCGGGCACTGAGGATCATTGACAGTTGGATTGCCTAGATAATCTCCATTGGCGGCAGCGTCCCAGTTGCGCATGAAACCGCCGATCACTTCATGACCTTGTTGTTTGAGTAGATATGCGGCGATTGCAGAATCAACCCCGCCAGAAAGCCCCACCATGATTTTCATTGTTTGAAGAGCTCCTTCGAATCTAAAATCAAAGTGAACGGTCCATCATTTACAAGGCTTACTTTCATATCCGCGTGGAATACCCCGCTTTGCGAAGAAGGGTAAATGCCATGAAGATATTCGTAGAAGGCTTCATAAAGAGGACGGGCTTTTTCTTGATTCATCGCATCTACGAAAGCCGGACGATTGCCGTCCTTCAATGAGCCATATAATGTGAACTGAGAAACCGAAAGAATCTCGCCGCCAATCTTCTCCAAAGAAAGGTTGGTTTTTCCATTTTCATCCGGGAATAGTCGAGATTTTACGATTTTGTCCGCCATTTTCTTGGCGATTTCTAGGTTATCGCCCTGCGTGAGTCCAACCAAAAGAAGGTAGCCTCTTCCAATGGAAGCAACCTCTTTTTCATCGATCGTAACCGATGCGCGTTGAACAACTTGCAGAACAACTTTCATAATTAATGGATATAAGCGTGGACAATATTTGGGACTTCGAGATATTCATCCTGGAATTCAAATGCATCGTGGATATCTTTATAGACATCCTCGACATTTTCTTTATTGGTGTGAGCAACGGCAAGAACATCGCCGACTTCGACGCGGTCGCCGACTTTCTTACGTAAGACAACGCCAGCAGCCATATCGATGGCTTCTTCCATCGTCTCTCTTCCAGCCCCGAGTTTCATCGCGGAAATGCCGATGGAAAGGGAATCGATGCGGCGGATATATCCGGCTTTGTTGGCCTTGATTTCAACTTGATGGGCGGCAAGCGGGAACTTGCTTGGATCAGTGATATAACTTGCATCGCCACCTTGAGCAGCGACGAATTCTGCAAGTTTCTTAAGGCCTTCGCCATTTGCGATTTGACCTTCGATTTTCTTTCTGCCTTCTTCGAGCGTTTTCACGATGCCAGCTTGTTCAAGCATAATCGAGCCGGCTTGGATGCAAAGCTCGATGAAATCCTTCGGGCCATGGCCGTTTAAGGTATCGATGGCTTCTTTGACTTCAAGCGAATTGCCAACCGCAAATCCTAAAGGCTGATCCATGTCGGTCAAAATGGCCCTGGTATCACGATGAAGCTCATCGCCGATCTCCACCATTGCCTTGGCTAAAGTCTTCGCATCATCGAAGGTTTTCATGAATGCGCCGCTGCCGAATTTGACATCCAGAAGGATCGCATTGCTGCCTGAAGCAAGTTTCTTTGACATGATGGAAGAAGCGATTAATGGGATGGATTCAACCGTCGCGGTGACATCGCGAAGGGCATAAAGCTTCTTATCAGCAGGATCGATTTCCGCGGTTTGGCCAATGATGGCTAGACCCACATTTCTTAATTGATTAATGAATTCCTCTTGGGTGAGGAAAATACGCATGCCAGGAATTGATTCCATCTTATCCAAGGTACCGCCGGTATGGCCTAAGCCACGTCCGCTCATTTTGGCGACCTTTGCCCCACAAGAGGCAACCAATGGGCCAACGACAAGGGAAGTTTTATCTCCGACGCCACCGGTGGAATGCTTATCCACTACCACGCTGCCAAGGACGGAAAGATCGACGGTTTCACCACTATGCATCATCGCATCCGTGAGATAGCCAGTTTCCTTTTTCGTCATGCCACGGAACAAAACAGCCATCGTAAAAGCGCTAGCCTGATAATCCGGGATTTTGTTGTCTGCATATCCTTGCACGAAGAAGGATATTTCTTCTTTGGTCAACTCGTGACCGTCGCGTTTCTTCGCGATAATATCTACCATTCTCATATCGACTATTGTACGCGAGTTAGATGATTAAATCATCTATTAAAGACGAGAAAAGTTCGTTTGCTATCTCAGAATCAGTTACAATAAGCGCGTGAAATTCTACGAAAGTTTAACGCATCTCCCCGCCTTGCTTCTTAGCGAGTTAGAAGAGGCTCAAAACAAAGAGCCCATCCATGCCTTATTGCTCGACGTGTCGAAGATTTCTGATGAGGATTTTAAGTCTCAATACCCTTTGCTCAAGGAACACCCTTTCCTTCCGCATGTCTATTATTACGACAAGGACACTTATGATTTTGGGAAAAGCTGGCTTTATGACGCTGGGGTCATCTCTATTCAAGACCCAGCGGCGATGCTAGTTCCGTTTTATCTAGCCCCTTCTTCTAACGAAACCGTATTAGATCTATGCGCCGCACCTGGAGGAAAAACGATTTTCGCATCTTTATTGATGCATCAGCAAGGAACAATCCTCTGTAATGACCTTTCTTACCCAAGGGCCAAGAATTTAAGCCAAAACATCGAACGAATGGGACTTAGAAACTGCATCGTCACCAGCGATGATTTCAGTAAGGTTTATCATTCTTTTGAAGGGATGTTCGACAAAATCATCCTCGACGCCCCGTGCTCAGGAAGTGCGATGTTCCGAAAAGACGAGCTCGCCGAGAAAGATTGGAGCGAGGAGAAAGTGCATCGCTGCGCTTTGATCCAGCAGCAGCTCCTCGAGATTGCCTATGCAATGTTAAAGCCCGGAGGCAGGATCATTTATTCGACTTGTTCCTTCTCCTATGAAGAAAACGAAGGAAATGTCTTATCCTTCCTTGCTAGCCATAAAGACATGTCTCCGATCGCCGTTGATTCTCATGATTGTTTCTATCACCCATCAGGATTAATAGAGTCCGTTTATCTATTTCCGCACCTTTATCAAGGAGAAGGCCAATTCTTCTGCTTGATGGAAAAAGAAGCGACCCGTGCACCTGTTTTTGCGCGTCAAGACAAGCAAAAACCACTACACGTATCACCTGTTTTGCTCGAACTCGTCGAAAAAGCGGGCTTAAAAGATTTCTCTATTTCCAAACGCGGTCAAAACTATTACGGAATAAAGAATCCGCTTCCTGTAGAAGGTCTTCATGTGCTCCGTTATGGCGTTGAGTTAGGAAACGAAGACAAATACTTCATGCCTGCGCATGCGCTCGCTAGAGCCTCCTCCTCTGCCTTGTCCTTACCTTTAACAAAGGAGCAGGCTTTTGCTTATTTCTCTGGTGAGACGTTCTCTATTGAAGCGCCAAACGGCTTTCACGTCGTCTCCTATCAAAATTGTCCGTTAGGCTGGGTTAAGGTTGTCGAGAAGACGGCGAAAAACCATTATCCCAAAGGATTACGTTATCGATATAAATAAGAATTACTCGTTTTTATTCAACGCGGATTGTTGCAAGATGCCCATAGCCAATACGCAGCCACCGATCACAAGCAACGAAATGAAGAATTCCCAGGCTTGGAACGCGATGACAAGCGGGAAGCTTCCTAGCATCACCAAAATACCTGATACGATTCCGGCGATCCCGGAACTCTTTTTAATAAAGGGATGAGAGGAACTTAAGGAGATGCCCATGACTCCATAGGTGGCAATCGCTAAACAAGGGATGCCATAGGCGAGAGACCAAGGAAGATAATAAGAAACAAGGTTCGTGACTTCTGCGCCGCGATGTTGATGCAATGGAAAAAACATCCCAGCGAAGGTAATGAACCCGGCAATGATCATCGCGGTGTATACCGTTTTGAGAAGACCATCCGACGTCGTTTTCGTAGCAAATCGATCGCTTCTCATTCTAGATTCAATTCTTTCCACCACTTGATAGGTTTATGTTTATAGGCTTTGGACTCGTAGTATTCCACGTCGTTTTGGCGTTGTTTTAGGAACTCTTTTTGTGCAATATCTCTGCAAATCTCAGCTAATTCAACTGTTTTCTTCTCTTTAACCGTAGCCGCATCAATCTCATTTAAGAAAGAGATCTGAACGAGGTAATTGCGATGGCAGGTATTGGTTTTCATCAATGAGAAGGAACCAAAAGTAACAAGCGGAGTGATGGCCAAATTGGCTCTTTGAGGAATCTTAAAAGAGCCTGGATGGAAATCAAGCAAATCATCTTCATATGGTTTGCGGTTTCTTGTTCCTTCTGGGAAGATGCAGATGTGTGCTTCTTTCTTTTGGAGACTTTGATTCACATCCTGGAAGATGCGGATGGCTTGACGAGGGTCTTCGCGGTCCAAGAACCAAGCGCCCAAGGCTTTGAGGACTTTGCCAGCGAATGGCAATTTGAGGGTTTCTTTCTTGGCGATGAAACGGATTGGCTTCTTAGAAAGACAAATCAAAACAAGCGGATCAAGCGCGGAAACATGGTTGCAAACGAAGAAACGACTTTCTTCGGTATCCAAATCCGCCATGTTATTCACCTTTAAGTCCGCTCTAGCCGTTTTAATGACATGAAGGACCAGTTTTCTAGCCCGGCGGTAACGCAATTCCAAAGGATACTTTTCCGGATGCTTCGCGTAACGCAAAATCCATACGAAATAGCAATAGATAAGATAGAAGTGAGCGATGAAGATAAGGCGGAAGAGTTTGAGGAATCGTTTCATTTTTGTCAGTCGTACTTTCTAGAGGATTATTAGAGGGCATATGTTAGCAAGAAGCTTCGGGCTGGAATTCGGATCTGATCCGTTTTCGTGGATTTAGCGAAATTATCGTGGCTGCAATAGACAAAGCGTTCTTTATCGATCTTGTAGTCATAATCAATGCCACTTGGATTGAAGATGAACTCCACTTCTTTATAAGGCGCGATGAGGTTTGGATTCTTGAAGGATGCCTTCGTGGCTTCGCCATATTGGTCCACCACG
Organism: uncultured Erysipelotrichaceae bacterium; assembly: GCA_900321535.1. Classification (GTDB taxonomy): domain Bacteria; phylum Bacillota_I; class Bacilli_A; order RFN20; family CAG-826; genus Alloenteromonas. The sequence continues at coordinate 4,049 of ONWJ01000234.1, read as the reverse complement.
ACCGCGACATCGATGACGCGTGGATCATAGATATGGAGGAAGGACATCGCCTTGCGGAGATGAATCAAATCACGCAGATACTCGACCATTCCATAACGTTCTTCCAATAAGCGATAGGAGAATTTGTTGTAGTCATCACCTTTGTTATAGGTGTTATCTTCACCCCACTTGGATTGGGCGATTTCTTGTCCCATGTGGATGAATGGGATGCCAAACGAGAACAAGCACGCCGCCATGGCGAGTTTTGCGAGTTTGACGCGGTCTTCGTTGGAGAGATCTTTTCTTCTTGCCTCAACGAAGTCATAGAAGGTCGCATTATCATGGCATTCAACATAGTTGATGGTTTGGTTAGCGTTGCCGAATTTGGCATCGCCCATAAAGTTAAGGACCGAGCCCACCAAAACATGCTTGAAGCCATCCATGGAGTTGAAATCTTCTACCATATAACGCTTCGTGTTCTCGCGGAAAACATCGTTGAAGTGAGCATATTCAGGGAAGAGCTTGTAGTTACCCATATGGCCAAGTGGCACATTGACGTCGCCGCCCATGTTCCATCCTTCGCCATAAAGAAGGAAATTCGGGTCTTTGTCGCGCGCTTTGCGGGCGATTTCATTCAAGGTATTCACATCGATGATACCCATCAAATCGAAACGGAATCCATCGATGCCATAGGTATCGATCCACCACATCGCCGCGTCGACGATGAGTTTATGCACCATCGGGCGCTCAGAGGCAAGGTCATCGCCACATCCTGAGGTATTCGCTAGTTGGCCGTTATGTCTTCTGCGGAAATAATAATTCGGCACAACTTTCTCAAATACCGATGCCTGATATTCATAGACGTGGTTGAAAACGACGTCCATGACGATGCGGATGCCGGCTTCATGGAAAGCAGCCACCATGGCTTTAAGATCTCTGATACGGGAAAGCGGGTCTTTCAAGTCCGAAGCATAGGAGCCTTCTGGGACGAAATACTGGGCTGGGTCATAACCCCAGTTGTAACTAGAGCTAGGATCAGATTCATCAACGGTTTTAAAGTCATAGATCGGCAAAAGCTGAAGATGGGTGAATCCTAAAGACTTCAAATAATCAAAGCCCGCAGGTTTGCCGTTTTTGGTCTTCTTGCCCTTTTCCACCATGCCGAGGAATCTGCCTTTATGTTTGATGTTCGTATAGCTAGAAATGGTCATGTCACGGACATGGGCTTCATAGATGACACAGTCGGTTGGGTTATTGAGAATTGGCAAGCATTCACGTCTGAAATTGGTCTCAAGCTTGCTGAAATCAGCGATCACTGAGAATTCGCCGTTAAGCGTAGACGCTTTCGCGTATGGGTCGGTTGTTTCGTTGATGATCTCCGAGTTGCGGATCAAGAAACGATAGATCGCGCCTTCATGATTGCCTTTTAAAAGCAGATGATAGACGCCGCGATCGCCGCGAATCATCGGAAGATATTCGAATTGATCGGCGCCTGGGTCTTTGTATTTGAGGAACACCGAGCTCGCTAAAGGCGCCCACAAAGCGAATTCCGTGGCTTTGGGACGATAAGAGCAGCCAAGCCATCCATCATAATAGAATTCCTCATCGAACCCTTCGAATGTCGTTGCTTCGACCACATCAAGAGGAATCGCACCATATTGGGGGAAGAGCAAGAAATAGGAATGGCCGAGTTCTAAGCGGTTATGGAGCCTAAAATCGGCGATGGTCATCGAGGTGAACGAGTTGACTCTCGTTGGAACGAGTCTGCCTTTTATGACCCCATCGATTTGGAGGTTAGGTTCAAGACGATCTAAAGGCAAAGACGAGAAGACGCAGAGACGAATCATGTCTTTGGCGATGAGTCGCGCATTTACAAAGGTATCTTTCATAATTGTTCCTCGGTTTATCCGATATCTTCCTCAGGGTCGGATTTCCAGCTGGGCTCAGTGGTTGAAGTTGAAACCGAACCAGCGCTGGAAGAAGATGCTTCCTCGTGAATCAAAACGCGGCATCCTTTGGAAGAAGATACCGGCGTCAAATCGACGATGCCCTCCTTCTGAAGTCTCGCGAAGATCTTTCCAGCACGTGGGAAGCCAACGGAGAAATCGCGTTGGATTTGGCTGATGGAAGTAAATTCACGCGTCATGATGACGGATTTGATGTATTGGTATTTGGCTTCGCCATCTCCAGATGGGGCTGGGGCTGGAGTCGGCATGCCGCCTTCTCCGCCTGTAGCATAAGGAGAGGCTTCTTCTGGCGTTTCCTCTTCTTTATCGTCAAGATCAAGGAAGGCTGGGTGATATTTGACCGCTTGCTGAGAGCGGACGAATTCAGGAATGGCGCGTAGTTCGCGGTTATCGACGAAGCAGCCCTGGGCACGGACGAATTCTTTTTTAGCGATTTGGGCGCAGTCGATGAGCATGTCACCATGACCAGCAAGGTCTTCAGCCCCAGCGCTTCCTAGAATAACGATGGAATCGGTAGAAGAGCGGACGGAAAGAGCGACCGCAGTCGGCAAGTTGGCTTTGATGGTGCCAGAGATGGTTTTGGCGTCTGGGCGCTGGGTGGCAATGATCATATGGATACCGCAAGCACGGGCTTTGGCGCCGAGGGTGAGAACGTATTCGGAGACTTCTTTGCAGTTATTGACAAGGTCGGCGAATTCATCGACGACGATGACGATATAAGGGAGTTTCTTCTTGTGATAGACCGGGGCGTAATCAGTGTTATATTCTTCGATTTTCTGAACGGCCGCGTTATCGAACAAACGATAACGACGTTCCATTTCTTCGACCAGTTTTTTCAATGCGTTTTTAGCGTGCACCGGTTCTTTGACGATTGGGCAAAGAAGATGCGGGATGTCTTTGTATTTGGTCATCTCAACGCGCTTTGGGTCGACCAAAACGAGCTTCAATTCCTCCGGACGATTTCTCATGATGAGGGCAAGAAGCATGGAATGGACGAAGATGGATTTACCAGAACCTGTCGTACCAGCTAAAAGAAGATGCGGGAATTCAGTAAGATTGGCGTAGACGCATTCACCCGTGATTTTGACCCCAAAAGGAACGATCATGCGGGTCTTTTCGCTAAGTGGAGGCAAGGCTTCGATGCATTCTTTAAGCGATACCATGCGCACTACGTTATTCGCGGTTTCTAGCGCTGGCGTGGTCATGCCAGTAACACGTTCAGCATAACGAGTAGGAACGCCGCCGATACGGACTTCGATATCTTTGACGTAACGAGCTAAAGAAGCGACCGAGACATTGCGGTCAGGTTGAATGGCATAACGGGTGACCGAAGGCCCAATCGTGTGTCCAGCGACATGGGCGCCGACGCCAAGATCGATGAAGGTTTGGTTGATGATGGCTTCCTTTTCCGCGCATTCTTGTTCCATTTGAGCGATGTTCTGCGCGTTTTGAGGAACGGTAAGCAAACTGATTGGAGGATATTGATAAGGTGGGAGAGGGACTTCTTCTTCGTCTTCTTCCTTTTTCTCTTCCACTGCTGGAGCAGCAGGTGTTGGCTCTGGGGTTGGGACTTGGGCAACGCTAGGAGCAGGCTGAACAGGAGCTGGGGTAGGAAGCGGAGAAGGAACAGGCTCTACATGAGGCTGCTCAGCAACATCTGGCAATGGAGCGAAGGCTTGCTCATCGAAAAGCGTTCCTTGGACAGGCTTTTGTTCCACTTCATCCAAAACGGGTTCTTGTGGAGTCTGATCGAAAATGGAAGGCGTTGGAATTTCTCCTTGGCCTTGATAAGCGCGAGCAGTACTTGGGGTTTGAGGCGGGACATACGCCCCATATGGATCCACGACCGCCGGCGTTTCATAAGGCTGCGGCTGAGGAAGAGGCTGGGTTGGCTGAGGTTTTGGCGCAGATTGAGGCGGGACAGCAGGAGAAGCTTGTTCAGCAAAAGAGCCAGTAGGATCAAAGAAAGCTTCTTGCAAACCAGAATTACGCAAGGCGGAATCGCGGTATAACGCGGCGTTAGGATCTGGCATCACCCGTGGAGCGGATGGATGAGGATAAGAAGTTTCATACGTCGCTTCATTGCTCTGTTCTACGGGACGC
>ONWJ01000235.1 GCA_900321535.1 uncultured Erysipelotrichaceae bacterium | reverse complement strand
TCAACCGTATCAGCGCGAACTTGGTTGACTACTAGTCCTTCACTATTGTTGCCTGCCAGAACGATAGAGGCTATGCCTACAACGCTGAGTGTAGCAACTGCCGCTAATAAACCGATCTTTTTCATATAAATCCTTTCTTCACGCAGCCTGGCTTGCTTAAGAATGCCGATTATGTGCGTGAAAATGCACTGTCTGTGCCTAACTACGGGGATTATACAACCGCGCGTAATTACCCAAGGCACGACGGCGACATCGAAAAAGCAACACGAAATTATACGCTATAGAGTATAATTCATATGAATCTTGCATATTTTATACGCTATATAGTATAGTTTTAATGTAGAAAGTAGAAATTATACGCTGGGAGGTATAATGATGAGTCAGAATACAATCTCTTCCTTCGTTAAAGAAGAACGCAAAAAGGAAGGGTTGACCCAAGAGGAATTCGCGATCCAAGCCGGCGTCGCTTTATCGTTTTTAAGAGCGCTCGAGCAAGGGAAAGAAACCTTGAAAGTATCCAACGTCAATCGCGTATTGATGATGTTTGGCTATGAACTTGGGCCGGTTGAGGCAAAACGATGAGGAAAGCAAAGGTGTATTTCCAAAATAGGCTTGCTGGATATCTCATCGATAAAGAGAATTCCTACTCCTTTCAATACGAGAAATCCTATCTCCAAGATGGATTCCCCATCTCGGTGACATTGCCATTACGCGAAGAGGAATACCTCAGTGATGTTCTACACCCCTTCTTCGATGGACTGATTATCGAAGGCTGGCTATTGAAGACGGCGGAAAAGAATTGGAAGATGGATCCAAATGATCGATTCGGATTATTGATGCTAATTGGGAAAGACACGATCGGCGCGGTAAGCGTTGAGGAGGTAACAGACAATGAATAGGTGCCTCTGCTGCGGAAAGCCTCTTGAAGAAGGCGTTTGGCACAAAAATTGCATCAAACGCTTTTTCGGCGTAGATCAACTCCCCATCATCTTCTTGGACAAAGAAAATCTCGAAAACACTGCAATTTGCCAGCTAAACGATGGAAAAACGGTCGCCGGGGTCCAAGAAAAGCTATCCTTGCACCTTGATTTATCCGAAACGAGGAGGCCAAGAATGACGGTGATTGGCTATCCAAGCGGTTATATCCTAAAACCCCAATCCTCGGAGTATAAGCAATTGCCGGAATTCGAGCACACCGCGATGCTCCTTGCAGACCTATGCTCCATCAAAACCGTGCCTCACGCATTAATTCCATTAGAAAATGAGGAACTTGCCTACATCACCAAGCGCATTGATCGCGATGGGGAAAAGAAAATCCACCTAGAGGATTTCTGCCAGGCAAGCGGATTGACCACTGCTTTGAAATATCGTTCCAGCTATGAGCGATGCGCCGAGCTCATCAAATCAAATAGCAAAACGCCCTTGCTGGATTTGACTACCTTCTTCAAGGTTCTTTATTTTAGCTTCGTCATCGGCAACAGCGACATGCATCTTAAGAATTTCTCCTTCATCATGGACGAAAGCGGCGCCTTGCGCCTTGCCCCCGCTTATGACCTATTGCCAACCAAAGTCATCCTCCCTTCCGACCATGAGGATTTGGGGCTCACCATGAACGAAAAGAAGACGAATCTCAGAAGCCATGATTTCATCGCCTTCTGCCAAAATGTCGGGATTCCCGAATCCGCGATGAGGAAAATGATGATGAGCATCGATGCGAAAGCCGAAGAGATGGAAGCCATCATCGAGGCATCGAGCATCCATCAAAATGGCAAATCGGAATGGATCAAGATGATCCATCATAATATCCTTCGGGCCAAGAAACCATAAGCCTCGTTAAATCAATTATTGATTTATTCTTATCACTTTCGTTGCCTTTTTCTGTTAAACGCTTAAGATACCACTTGCATCATTAAGGAGGGTTAACTCATGTACCGTAAATCAGCATGGAAGAAATACGAAGATCACACCCCTATCTTTGAATTCGCCGAAGGATATAAAGCCTTCATCTCTTCCGGCAAAACCGAAAGACTCGTCACCAAGCTCGCGATCGCATTACTAGAAGCAAGAGGCTTCAAAGAAGCATCCAAGCTTACTAGCGTCAAGCCAGGCGACAAAATCTATTTCATCAACAAGAACAAGAACGTCTGCGCCTTCATCATCGGCAAAAAGCCTCTTGTCGAAGGCCTTAGGATTTTGGGCGCTCATATCGATTCCCCGCGCCTTGACCTCAAAGAGAACCCTCTTTATGAAGATCATGACTTCGTTCTTGCCGATACCCATTATTATGGCGGCGTGAAGAAGTATCAGTGGGTCACTATCCCACTCGCTCTCCATGGCGTCATCATCAAGAAAGATGGCACCACCGTCGACGTCAATATCGGCGAAGATCCCAAAGATCCAGTCGTCGGCATCACCGATCTATTGATCCATCT
>ONWJ01000237.1 GCA_900321535.1 uncultured Erysipelotrichaceae bacterium | reverse complement strand
AAGAAACCGATCATCTAAATATTTATCCACTTTCCTTCTTAGATAATCCATAACGCGACCCCGCAAATACATAGCATCACCTTTTTAGGGATTATCCAAACGAAAGAATCACAGAATTGGAAAAGGGCGTTCGTCAGCCAAACTGGCTTATCGGCGTTTTCTTTATTCCACCGCTCGTTAAGCGGGGATACTATTCTTTTAGCAAGAACGTCAGGTAGTAAGGCATTGTGATTTTGATATTGCCAAGATTGTCCACTACTTCCGAGATATTGTATTCGCCGAGTTTGATCAACTGATTGGCCGATGGATAGTGATCTTTGTTTTCGAGAATGGATTTGGATGATTTCGTATTGCCTGTTGTTGCTTTGACTTCGATCAAGGTGATATTGCGGTTGTATCGGGTGATGAAATCAACTTCGAGATGATTGTCTTTGTTGAAATAGAAAAGCTCTCGCTCCATTTTGGAGAAAGCGTCCGCGACGATATTCTCATAAAGGGCGCCCTTATAGATTCCCATATCCTTGAAGAGAACGTCACCAGCAGATTCGGGATCGAGCATTGCCATGAAAAGGCCCGTGTCAGCGACGTAGATTTTGAAGCATTCGTCCATCGCGTTGCCAGAAAGCGGGGATTCTAATAGACGGAGATTTTTGCAATAAGTAATCAGTCCATAATCAACGAGCCATTGAACCGCCGGATCGAATTGACTGGATGTCGCCTTTTTGCCAAGGACTGAATACATGAATTTCTTATTTTCTTTGGCGAGCTGCCCTGGGATAGAGCGATAGACCTTATTGATCCTGCTAAGCAACGTCAGGTCCACTTCTTCCTCTTCTTTGTCATTCAAGTGTTTCCCGTAGTCATCTTGATATCCTTCTAAGATATCCCGTTGCTCTTTTCTTGTTCTATTGAAATCTTTCGTTCGAACATAGACGTCCACGACCGCGGGCATCCCGCCGACGATCATGTATTCTTTGAAGTAACGAAGCATGACTTTGTGAATAGGATCGTCAATCGGCTTGCGCGCAAGAAAGCGTTCCCTCATATCGGCGATGACGTCTTCATTAATACCAATAGCCCATAGGAATTCTTCGAAGTCCATCGGTTTCATATAAACGGTGTGCTCATATCCAACGGAAGCACCGCCTCTATATTTTTGATTGTAGCCTTTGATGCCCAAAAGCGATCCTGAGGCAATCACATCATATCGATCATCGTCCTCGACGAACGCTTTGATGGATGCTCTAGCGCCGGAGCATTCTTGAATCTCATCCAGAATTAATACTGTTTGATGCGGCACGAAGTTAGCCTTTGGATCTAATGCGGTGATGTTGGCAACCAATGTATCGACTTTGAGATTACCGTCAAAAGCTGCCTTCATATCAGGCTGCAGTTTGAAATTAATATAAACAACATTGGCGTAGTTTTGCTCCGCGAAGGTCGTGATGGATTTCGTTTTGCCAACCTGTCTCAATCCTTTCAATACGAAAGCTTTTCTTTTGAAGGAAAGGGAGTTTTTCCATTCGATTAATTCTTTCTCAATTTTCCGTTTGAACATAAGATTGCCTGCGATTCTTTCTTCATTTCTAACTTAAGAATAGACTTTTTATAAGGAGTTTTCAATCAATCAGTAGTATTTTTACAAGGAGTTTTTCCAACATGAAACGACTTTTTATAAGGAGTTTTTGTGCATGGAGCACAAAGTGAGGGATGCAAAATGCACTGGTAACATATTTTCCAAGGGAGATTTCAGCACTTCTTACATATTTTCCAAGGGAGATTTCGCTTGGGTTTCCATCTTTTTCAAGGGAGATTGTCGTTAACTTTAGGGGTTGATCTTGATAGCGGCCTTCCAAAAATCGTTGAAGTTTGAACACAATTGTTGAAGTTTGAACGATTCCGTCATGTACCCGGAGGGCAAATACGGATTTAGCCAACTGCAGGTCATCGTTTTTGAAATAATCAAAACGATTGCTCAAGAAAATTTATTCACCTGTGAGATAAACGCTTCGAAGCGAGGAAGCGCAAACCCGATGACGCCGCGATCGACGCGCTCGAGAACGCCTTCATTGATCAGACGGTTTTGGTAAACCGAGATTTCGTTCTTTGTCATAAGGCCAGATGCAATGATCGCATCATTGGCAATCGTCCCATTAGATTCCATAAGACGCAGAAGAGCCTTTTGTTTTGGAGACAGTTCCTTCCATATAACCGAATAAGAACGGGCGAACATGATTTGATCGAATTCATCTAGAACATCCTGATTGATATCAAGCTTGCCGCGCTTAAAAAGCACAGAACCGAGAAGTTGGAATCCGAATGCATACCCTTTGGTGAACTTAGCGAGCTCCACCGCTTTTCCTTCCGTTGTTTTGAAGATCTCTTGATAGCGACAAGCGATAGAGGGCATGTAAAGAGTAGCAAGATTCACTTTCGGGGAACGATGAAGAAAGGTTAATGTTTTCTGATTCTGCAAATAAGCGATGTTGCGAGGGAGGCCCGCCATGACGAGATACACGTCGCCGTTCTCGCGGAGGAAGCGTTGAAACGCGAGCATAAAAGGTCTCGTCGAAACGTTGCTGACGGCCTCATCGATCGTGATAAGAAGCTTTATTTGCTTTTTCTTAAGATACTCGAGTTGTT
>ONWJ01000238.1 GCA_900321535.1 uncultured Erysipelotrichaceae bacterium | reverse complement strand
TCAACTCCGGTGTCGCGGGTTCACTTGATTCGAAGATGAATATCGGTGATTTCGTGGTCTCTATCGATGCAAGTCAGCATGATTACGATGCCTCTCCGATTGGATTCCATATCGGTGAGATCCCTTATACTGGCAAATACGCTTTCCCAGCCGATCCTCAACTAGTGGAAGCCGCCAAAGAAGCGCTGAAGGTTGTTGCCTCAGATAGAAAAGTATATTTAGGCCGCATTTGTTCAGGTGACCAATTCATCGTAAGACACGAAGACAAGGAACGCATTGTTGATAACTATGGTGGGTTATGCTGCGAGATGGAAGGTGCGGCAGTAGCCCAGGCTTGCTATTTAAGCGGCGTTCGTTTTGTTATCATTCGCTGCATCTCCGATAAACCTGATGGCAGCGCCATCATGGATTTTGAAACCTTCTCCAAAGAAGCTGCCGTGCTTTGCTCTAAAGTGGTGAAGCATTTGGTAGAACATCTTTAATCTCATTTTCATTATTTTCTTGAAACGAAGCCTGTTCTGCAGGCTTTTTTGATTTTTAGCAAGTAGAAAACCCTGCAAACCAGCCTGTTTAGAGTTGCGATAAGAAAAAGAATTCTTTTTCTTTTGCATTTACAAAGCCGGGCAGGCGTTTAGAATCAACGTCGAGGAAAATTTATGAAACCACAAGTCCGGTTTATCGCTTTATTGCCACTTCTGCTTTGCCTTCCTTCTTGTTCACCTGAGAAGGCGCAGCCTAAGCAAGACATCACCATTGTTTACACCAACGATATCCACGGCTATATCGATAACGTCACCAAAGATGCTTCAGGGCAACAAGTGGATGCTGTTCGTTTCAGCAAAGTTGCCGGTTATGTTGATCATCTAAAGAAGCAGGGCGATAACGTTTTGCTCATCGATGCAGGTGATGAAGTTCAAGGCTCAGTCTTCGGCGCTTTGGATAAAGGAAAAGAGATGATCGCCATCATGAATCAATGCGGCTATCAGCTCGCGACCCCTGGCAACCATGACTTTGATTTCGGCATGGATGGGTTCAATTATTTTGTCGAAAAAGCCAACTTCCCTTATATTTCTTGCAATTTCCTCACTTTGCCTGAACAGAAAAACGTATTAGATTCCTATAAGATCTTCGAAATCGGCGGTGTGAAGCTCGGCTTCATCGGCATCACCACCCCGGAAACCATCACGACGTCTACGCCTACCTTCTTCCAAAACGATAAAGGCGAATTCATCTATACCATGCTTGGACAAGATGACCCCAATAAACTCTATCGGGCGGTTCAAAATACCATCGATGAAATCAAGGATAAGGTTGACTATGTCATCGCTTTAGGCCATTTAGGCGTCGGCATGGAAGAGAAAGCAAGAGGCATTACCAGCGCGCAAGTCATCGCTAATACGACGGGATTATCTGCCTTCATCGATGGCCATTCCCATACCACGATGGAACAGCAAATGGTCAAAACCAAAGATAACAAAGAATGCCTTTTGACCCAGACGGGAAGCTATCTTTCCGCTTTTGGCGAAATGAAAATCACCAAAGACGGTACCTTCTCCACCCGTCTTCTTAAAGACAGCGAATTCGTGAATCAAGCAGTCAAACAAATGGAAGGCGTTTTAATCAATCGCATCAAAGACGAGATGAGCAAAAAGATCGCTAACGTTGAACACAATCTATATGTCAACAATCCAGATAAACCCGCTCAGCGCATCATCCGTGCTAGAGAAACCAACCTCGCTGATCTTTGCTCTGACTGCATGTATTGGTATATCAATGATAAAAAGGAATTGGATTGTGATCTCACCATCATCAACGGCGGTGGTATCCGCAAAGAAATCAATGCTGGCGATGCAACCTATCTCGATGTGCAATCCGTCCATCCATTCGGCAATCAAATATGCTTGATCAAAACCAAAGGCATCAACATCAAAAACGCGATTGAGATGGGCGTCAATGTCATCGGGCAGTGGGACAGCGATTGGGATTGCCCAGCCGAGAACGGCGGCTTCCTCCATATCGCTGGAATGAAATACGATGTGGATGCCACCGTGCCTTCTTCTTTGAAAATCGACAGCAACGGAATGTTCGTTTCCATTGATGGTCCATATCGCGTCAAAAATCTCAAAATCTACGACAAAACCCTCAAATCTTATGTGGATTTCGATGAGAATAAGGACTATCTTGTCGGTGGAATCAATTACTTATTGAGGAACTCTGGAAACGGTCTTTCCATGTTTAAAGATTCCCCGGTTGTTCTCGATTACATCGATGCGGACTACGTGGTTCTTGCTGAATACATGAAAGCGTTTAAGAGCGCGATCGTGAATAACGAAAACGCTCCAATCAAGGGCTATGAGAATTACGCCTATGATTATGAAAACCCATTAGGCTCTCAACGCATCACCTTCTTGGGGCTTGATGAAAGTCAGGGAATATAATTCCAACCATCTTCGCTTACAAGTGAAGCGGCATAGACATGAATCGTGCTTGCAAAAAAAGGAAAAAATGATCAAGTCTTTCTTCGCCTTCCAAC
>ONWJ01000242.1 GCA_900321535.1 uncultured Erysipelotrichaceae bacterium | reverse complement strand
CTTTTGCCTTGCCTTTTGAACGAAAAACAAGATGAAACGAACGAGGAGAACAACCCCTAGTATCACAACAGACAAGCTTACGATGGTCGCTCCAGGCGCCCAGTCCGCATAATAAGAAATAACGAGTCCACCGATCATGGAAAGCAAAGAAGCCGCTAAAGATAATAACGTGGTTTGGAAATAGCCACGCTTGAATAACAAGGCGATAGCAACTGGAACGACAATCATCGAGGAGACGACTAACGAGCCCACGACCTTTGCTGAGATTGCAATCGTGATCGAAAGCAAAAGGGAATGAGCGAAGTTCAAAGCCCCGACCTTCACCCCGTTGACCTTAGCCTCGTCCTCACTATATAAGCTCGCGGCGATACGACGGTAGAAGACGATGTAGAACGTGACAACGATCGCGGCGATGATGCAAGATGCGATTAATTCCTCTTGCTTAATCAAAAGAATTGAACCAAACAAATAAGAATCGAAATTGAGGCTTCGGGCATAACGAGAAAGGATGCCTGCAATACCAATTGCCGCGCTTAAAACGATTGCCACACCAAGCTCTGAAAATTTAGAGAAGCGCTTGCGAAGCAACTCAATGATTAAAAAAGAGACAACGCATGCGATGATGGAAACCACCAAGGGATTGAGTCCAGCGACTAGCCCGATTGCAACACCGGCTAAAGAGGAGTGGGCCAAAGCGTCGCCACTAGAAGAGAGGCGTTTATAAACAGCGGTGGAGCCGACTAAAGGCAACGCGATGCCTAAAACAACAGCGGCAACAAAGGCGATCCTCATCCACTCATAGGCTAGCATGGTGATGACCCCTTTCTAACTCTTCTTCATAAGTCAGCATCTTCCCATCTTCGATGAAATAGATGCGATCGGCTTTCTCCAAATCGTGAGGATGGTGAGAAACAAATAGGATGGATACCTTCTCCTGGTGAAGATCTTGAATCAAATGGACCAGCGAGTGGTGGCTCTCTTCGTCCATCCCTGCATCTGGCTCATCTAGAACGAGCAAAGATGGTTTGCTTACAATCGCTTTGGCAATCTTCACGCGCTGCATTTGTCCGCCCGACAACTCGTTGACGAGGCGATGCTCTAATTCCTTCAGCCCTAATTTCTCTAAGACGGAGTCGATTTGATTCTTCTTTTCTTTTTGCGACATGCGCGTCTTGACACCAACGAGTCCAAAACTAACGACCTCTCTTACGGTCGCCGGGAACGAAGCATCGCTGATGGAAGTGACCTGCGAGATATAGGAGATGCGTCTTTCTTTCATTTCGATGGAACCGACAGTTGGCTTCAATAAACCTAACGCCAGTTTCAAAAACGTGCTTTTGCCTCCGCCATTAGGACCTAGAATCCCAACGAAATCTCCGTCATCAATACGAAAATTCACGTGTTGGAGAACCGTCACATCAGAATAAGAAAAACCTACTTCCTTGAATTCAATCATTTGGACGCTTCCTTTAGTTTGGCGAAATTCGTTTTCATAATCGAAAGATAATCCTCAGTCTTGAGTTCTTCTTCATTTAGTCCTTCTAGAGGATTTAAGACTTCTAACTTCGCGCCGGTTTCTCTGGCGATTGCCTCTGCGATTTCTGGCGAGACAAGCTCCTCAGTGAAAATGGTGGAGATGTTATATTCTTTGATTTGGCTTGCGATGCGTTCCATCGCTTGGGCGGAAGGCTCTTCGTCTGGTTCAAGGCCATTGACGAAGACCATCGTCAAATCATAACGATCGGCCAAATAGCCAAACGCAGCATGAGATACGGCAAAATAACGGTTGTTGAATTCCTTGCGTTGATTCATCAAATCATGATCGAGAGTTTCAAACGCTTCTTTGGCCTTTAAGAAATTGGATTCAAAAACATCTTTATGCTCCTTATCCAATTCAACCATCTTGTTCTTGATATTTTGCATTTGAGCGACCCCGTGCATCGGATTTAGCCATACATGGGGGTCAGTAATGCCGTTAATCGTCAGCGGATTGATTGAGGAAGAAACCTCAAATGTCTTAGAAGCGATAGAGGAGGGCAATGCGTTCTTCCAGTGCTCCAAACCAAATCCATTGATGAAATTGACTGTCGAGGTACTTAGACCCTCTAAGTCACGATTGGTTAATTCATAATCGTGAGGCTCTGCCCCAACAGGTGTGAGATTCTTTACCTCATATAAATCTCCAACGACGCGCTTGGTAAAGTCATAGATAGGATAAAAAGAGGTGTAGATCACCTTGCCGTTGGATGGAGCATTCCCGCATCCAGCAAGCAATAATGTTGGAAGAAATAGCAGCAAACGTTTCATGAGATATTCGCAAATGCAAATCATTTGCAAGTGAAATATACGCTGATAACAAGATTTTGGCAATTCACAATCGCAAAAATGTGGTAAACTTTTGGCCATGAATAATCTGCTTGCTTCGAAAGGGTTGAAAGTGACGCGTTCTCGCTTGAATGTTCTACGCGTACTTTCTGCCTCCTCCTTCCCGATGACGGCAGAAGCAGTGTACGAGAAGCTGAAGCAAGAAGGTTTCAATCTTTCTACGGTTTATCGTACCCTCAATACCTTCGTTGAAAGCGGCATCGCGAAAAAAGAAGTCAATGTCGATAAAGAGAATGTCTTCTCCCTGGACTCAGAAGAAGATGCCCACGTTTTAGTCTGCGTCAAATGCCATAAGAAGACCCCATTAAAAGGCTGCCCTTATCATGAAGCCAACGAGGCAATTGAAGAAGAAACGGGGTTTGCTATCTTAGATCATTCGACGGAAATCTATGGCGTCTGTCCCGACTGCCAAAAAGAAAAATAAGCGGGTTTTGCAGGAATATTTCAAAAAAACTCAGGTTTTTGAGGCTTTTTAGTTGTTGCGGTCTTTGGTGAATTCGTAGATGCCGATCGCTGCCGCGTTATCTAAATTCAAGGAATCAACGAATCCAGTATGAGGGATCAAGACGGGTTCCCCAACGTTAAGGAATTCTCTTGGAAGACCAGTCGCTTCGTTTCCGAAGACAATGGACCAAGGTCTATTTGGCTTGCAGTCTTTTAGAGGTTTTATAGCCTGTAGCATGAAAGGATAGGGGTGGTGATCCTTGCCTGCATCCTCTAGATAAGCATCAAAAGAAGGATAGAGCTGGAAGTTCAAATGGAAGAAAGCGCCCATCGTCGCGCGGATGACTTTAGGGTCATAGATATCGCAAGCTGGGGTGATGATGGCTAAGTCAAACAAAGAGAAGCCAACCATCGAACGGATGATCGTCCCAAGGTTCCCCATGTTAGAAGGATTGACCAGCACGCAGTGGTCGGAGTGAGGGTCTAATGGGAAAGAACGCTTCTCAAACTCCATCACCGACATAACGTTATCTTTGTTGGATAGTTCGCGGAAGATTTTCTCGTTGTTTTCAATGACGGGAATGTGGTGGTCCCTGGCCATTTTAACCATGAGTTGATAGGTTTCATCACGCTTTAGCTTAGGAGAGAGAAATAATTTCTTTCCGATCTCAGGACGGAAGCGCAAAAGCTCGATGACAACGGTAGTTCCGATGGCAAATGAGGTGGTTTGGGTCTTGTCGTATTTACTCATTTTGAAATGACTTTTCTCACATTTTTGGATTTTTCGGATATATATTAGTATGAACAACACCAAGAACCAATCTCTAAAAATCGGGAAAATCTCAACTGCGGTGGAGGTCACTTTCAACTCCGCCT
>ONWJ01000243.1 GCA_900321535.1 uncultured Erysipelotrichaceae bacterium | reverse complement strand
GGGCTATTTCGCGTCGGCTTTATAAACTTCTTTGATGTTGACGGAAGAGAAGTGACGGAGGTCATAGCCTTCCACCAAGATGACGTGAACGATGTCATCATATTGGATGCGGGCATCGATGACGTTGCCTTTGCCGATGAACATCTTGATGACGTTGCCTTTTTTGGCTTTGGCGGCGAAGTTGTTGAGGCGGTCGATGCTGCGTTCGAAGTCGGAAGAAGAACCGACTTGGGAGAGCAGGATGATGGCGATGTTGAGTTCATTGGCCAAATCGGCTAAATCGGCGACGATGGATTGGATGCGTTTGATCTCGGTTTCGGCATCGCCAGATTCGCCGTAGGTCGCGTTTTTGAGCAAATCGAGGTAATCGATATAGACGACGTCGACCCAGCCTTTCTTGCAGCGGATGATATCCTCTAACATCGATAGGCCCATGTTGGAGGCATCGACGATATCCGCATATAGGAGATTAGAGAAGTTGACGCCGAAATGGGAGACGAGCTTATTGAGGATGATGGACTGGCGGTATTCATAGGAGAAGAAGATGACATGGCTTCCGCGTTTGATGAATTCGCTGGCGTCATAGACGGTCAACGTGGATTTGCCCATGTCGGTTTTGCCGGTCAGAATGGTAAGCTGGCCTTGTTCGGATTTGATGATTTCCATAATGTTATGTACCTCGACTTAATTTCATTATATAGCAAATACGTTAGAAAGGGAGGGAGTGCTTCTTAAGCATTGACCTTGGCTTTTAAGGCCGAGAGATAGAGTTCGTGGTCATGAGCGGGGAAGAGGAACTGCATCTTGTCGATGAAGGTCAAGGCGTTGCCGACTTCTTCCATCAAATCGAAGTTCTTGCCTGGCTTTAAGAGGATGGTGACCAGTATCTCGCGGAGCAAGTTCACGTGTTCGATCAAGATATCGACATGCCACTTATTCTTCTCGGTTTTGGCGAGATTCAAGAGGTCAGCAAGGGCTTTGTCAGCCACCACTTCCACCGCCACACGCTTGTCGTCTTGGCCTTTGGGAAGAACTTTATCCAAGATTTCTTCGATAACCGCGTCGGCTGGAGATGGATGATTGATGACAGTCTTCTCTTCGCTTTCATGGGTGCCGTTTAAGATGAGGCTCTTGAGTTTTGGAGAACTCGATAAGGCGGCGGAAGTAACGAGATTAAGCACCGAATAACGGACATATCCTGGGGTATAGACTTGGGTTTCTCCTGAATAGGTGCCTTTGGCAAAGCATTCTAGCAAATCGCCGAGAGCGGCTTTTGCTTTGCTATTGTCATCAGGATAGGTCTTGCTATCGTATGACTTGCCGGTATAGATGGTTAATAACGGGATGTAGCTTAAATAGGAGCTAGGGATGATTCCTGCGAAAGAGGTGAGGAGGCTTTGGATGGTCTCGTTATCTTTGCTAGCAGAGACATAGCCGCCGAGCAAGAAGAGGAAGTCATCGACGGTTTGGACGTTGATGTTTTGGGCTTTTGCATAATCCAATAAACCTACATAGAGGTCTTTATAGGTTGCAGGAAGGAAGGAGGCGATTCTACTCGCGGCTGAATTCCCGCCTTTTTGATAGGAGTTGATGAGGAAATCGAAGAAGTCTTTTAAGAGGGCTTGATCGGTGTAGGCTTCATTTCCTCGCCCATCTTTTTGGAACAAGGTTTGGAAGAGGTGGGCAATGGCCTTGCCTTCGCTTAACCCTGATTGTTCTTTGAGGTGAGCAAAGACATTGAATGAGGCGGCTTTGACGAAGGCGCCGACTTGGGAGATAGCCCCGTTATAGAAGCCTTTCCAGTCGGTTCCCCAGATGCCCGCGATCGCGCCAAGGGCTTCGCCATAACCTTTGGCGATCAGGGCTTCCCTGCTTTCCGCTAGACTCATCAACGCATTGAGGCGTTCTTCAATCATCGCATCGGCGGATTGCTTTTCGCTTCCATCAACGATGGTGAGGGTATTTAAATCGAGAACTTTCTTGGGGGTTTCGGTGAGGTAGTTCTTGTCTTTGAAGGAATCTGCGACTTCTTGGCTATATTGGCTAAGGTATTCGCGCATCTTGGGCTCACCATAAAGGATTTTCTCGGTCTTGCCATAGGTGGTAAAACTCCAGAATTTGGGTGGGAGTTTGGTGATATAGTCTCCGGCTGCGGCGAAGCTATGAACGCAGTCATATTCACTGGAGGCGGGGTCGATGATGCCTTCTGGCCCGGTATAGATATAGGCCGGGACGTTGGTGTCATAATAGCCATTGCCACGAGGCCCTGAAACGCTTAAGACATCTTGATAAGAGGCTCCATTTGGGATGGTATTCGGGGTTCCGATGGTGTAGACATAAAGGTCTTGCGGGGCCAAAGAGACTTGGTTACCGAGGTATTTGCTTTCTTTGACCAAGAACCCGGCGATGAGGTTGGCGGTAGCAGCGCCCCTGCTATAGCCGGCGGTCCAGATTTTCAAATCGCCGGTGATGGAATGCGTTGAAATATAGTTCTTGAGGAAACGGAGGCCTTCATCGCGGGCGAGCTTGAAGTTATGATGGATCCCGGAGGCGCCGACATCGAAATTGCCAAACCATTCATTGGTGTATCCGGCGTTGCGCGGGAATAAGGCTAGTAAGGTATAGGTTTTGCCGCTGGCATTTTTGATGGTCTTGTTGGCGGCCACCATGCCGATGGAGTCGGTGAGTTTGATGCCATCCGCAAAATAGGTGTTCTTTGCTATATCTTGGAAGCCCATGGCCTCAAGGAGATTTGCGATTTTGGTGGCGTTATTATCATGTGGGCTGCAATAAGATGCCCCACCGACAAGAGCCGACATCGAGGCGAGCTCATAGTTGACGTTTCTCGCGTCTTCTAGAAACCAATAATCGCTATAAACGTAAGAGTCTTCGACTTCGTCTTCCCCGAAATTCTCACCGAAGTGGGTGACCATCTTGGTCGTCACTTCTTTGCGGGTCATGCCGTCGATGGAAATCTCGGTGGATGCCTCTGGGGTTTGGTTGCATCCGCTTAGCAACAAGGGCAAGGCAGACAAGGAGAGCAATAGATGTCGTTTCATGGCTAAATACCTTTTCGACTCATTTTAGGCACTGCGCGCACG
>ONWJ01000245.1 GCA_900321535.1 uncultured Erysipelotrichaceae bacterium | reverse complement strand
TTTTCGTCTTTTTGAAGTCAAGAAATATAACAATATCGTGAAGCCGATGAGCAGCACTGCGCCGATTACGTATTGCCACCAAACGTTGAGGGAAGGGTTGGTGTAAACCTCATACATATCGTTATTCATGAACATGGAAAGAATCGAACCAAGGATGAAACCAACGACCATCGTTAAGGTACCGCGTTGATGCTTCTCAAGCAGGTTCTTCATCGCTTTGGATACAACAATCAAGCCAATGAGGACGCCGACAAGCATCACCAATAGAAGCAATGCTCCACCCAAGAAATAACGAGTGTCATGGAAACCATGAATGATGGATGGCTGGGTGATATTTCCTTCCGCGTCTCTAGCGGAAATCAATAGACCCAAGATGGGATTATATAGCCCAAAGATGAACATGACCATCGAGCCAGAGATGCCAGGGATCAAGCATGCAATCGCGGCCAACGCACCGACGACAAATACAACCAAATAGATCCACGGGGTATCTAACGGCATGGTGAAGGCTTCGGCGAAATCAATCTTCAAATTGATGACTCCAGCCGCGGAAAGGAAGGAGAAAACCCCGATGCCAGCGGCAATGACAAAGCCAATGATCAACCTTGTGATATCGCCAGCATCCCATTTGATGCCCTTCAAAGGCGAAGCAACAAAAGGTAACGACCCGATTACCACGCCGGCTAAAGCGCAGATGATTGGGAATGGGAAATAAGGATAGGCTACCTTTTTCCAGAAAAGCATCAATCCAAATACGGAAAGCAAACATCCGATTGCGATGGGCAAAAGAATCAGAAATGATTTCTTGAATTGTTTGCGAAGAGAAGAGATAGATCCAATCAATTTATCGTATACATTGACGATCATGCCGACCGTTCCAACCGAGACCCCAGGTAGGATCCCTGTTCCGATGGCGACGCCTCCTAAGGCGTCTTTCAACCAGGTTTTCATTTTCATAGCGCGTGCATTATATCCTTTTCACGCGCGCTTGTGGTAATATCACTTGGTATGAAAACACTAGTCATTTATCAATCCTCCTCAGGTTCTACGAAAAAATACGCCGAGGAAATCGCTTCTAGCGTCAAAGCAGATATTTTGCCCGCCAAGAAGTTCAAAAAGAAAATGATCCCGCAATATGACACCATCGTTTTCGGTGGCTGGGTCATGGGTGGCAAAATCAAAGGTATCGATGAATTCCTTTCCCTTTGGGAATTCATGAGCGACAAAAACGTTATCGTTTTCTCCGTCGGCATGTCGCTTCCGACCAAGCAGGCACGCGCAGATATGATTTCTGGCAACCTTTTGGATATGTATCACCTCCGCTTCTATATGCTGCGCGGAAGCTTTGAATACGACAAACTCAAATTCCCATATAAGTTCTTGTTCTCGAATTCGTTAAGAATGATCGCGAATGACGAAAACGCATCAGCAGATCAAAAGTCACTTCTCGCCGTTAAAGAAACGCCGATCATTGTTCATGATACCGATGGTATCAATAAAATCATTTCCATCGTGAATCGTTTAGCCGCAATACCAAATGAGGCAGATGCATGAAGTTAATCGTTGGTTTAGGCAACCCCGGAAGAGAGTATCAACACACACGTCATAACATGGGATTCGATGTTATCGACGCGTTTTCTGATATGATCGGATGTGATATCGATCGACACGACTTCAAAGGAAGTTATGGCGTTTTAAAACAATCTCCTTATGGAGAACCGGTGATTTTGCTTAAGCCAGAAACCTACATGAATCTTTCGGGAGAATCTGTCCGTGCGATTTCCGATTACTTCAAAATCCCAGTTGAGGATATCGTTGTCGTTTACGATGATATGGCGATTCCCGTTGGTAAGATTCGTCTTCGACCAGGCGGCTCCAGCGGCTCCCATAACGGCATGAAAAACATCATTCAGCATATGGGTACCGAAGAGATTAAACGTATCCGCGTTGGCATCGGAGAGCCAGAGTTTTCAGGCGTTGATTATGTCCTTGGTAAACCAAGCGAAGAAGATAAACCATTGCTACAAGACGCGGTTGATGAAGCTTGCCGCGCCTTACGTGATTATCTAAAACACGACTGGTCATTCGCCATGAACCACCACAATTAGGAGCGGTGATGAACCTCTTTGAAGCATTAAAGCAAGAAAAAGCCCTAGACGCCCTTTCAAATAAAAAGGGTGAATTTGTGATTGAAGAAACGCTTGGAACCGGGCTTCTTTTCGCTACAATGTTTCGCGAAAAGCCTGCAGATTACGCTTTAATTGCTTCAAATCAATATGCTGGCCAACGCCTCTATGAATTCCTTTTAAACTTTCTAGAAGAAGACGAAGTGGCCTTCTTTCCTAACGATGAGCTTCTTCGAGCGGAGAGTTTAGCGTCTTCTAGAGAGCTACTTTCCCAGCGTATCTATGCGCTTGGACAACTGCTATCAAAAAAGAAAAAGATTCTCATTACGCACCCTAGTGCAGTGCTTCGTTTCCTCCCTGACCCAGACTTTTTTGAGCAATCTATTTTGAAGCTAAAAGTTGGCGACGTTGTCGATCTAAAAAAGCTGAAGGCACAGCTGATTGAATTAGGCTATCAAGCGCAGAATAAAGTCGAACACTCCTTACAATTTGCATCACGCGGCGATATTTTAGATGTCTATTCCGTCTCTTATTTAGACCCGATTCGTATCGAGTTTTTCGGTGATGAAATAGAGGCCATCCGGTTCTTTGATATCCAGTCTCATCAATCGAAAAAACCAGCCGATGAAGTGACGATTCT
>ONWJ01000246.1 GCA_900321535.1 uncultured Erysipelotrichaceae bacterium | reverse complement strand
GCCTTCATCGGCGCCACCGGCAGCGGCAAGACGACCATCATCAACATGATCGCCCGTATGGCCGACTGCACCAGAGGCGAAGTCCTCGTCGACGGCGTCAACGTCAAAGACGTCCGCCAATCCGATCTCCGCGATCGCATTGGCTATGCCCCGCAAAGAGGCTTCCTCTTCAAAGGCAACATCAAAGAGAACATCGCGTTCAAGAATCCTGAGATGACTCTCGCGGATATCAGATGGGCCGCTGAAATCGCCGATGCCGACGGCTTCGTCATGGCAAAGCGTAACGGCTATGATTCCGAAGTTGCCCAGGGTGGCTCCAACTTCTCTGGTGGTCAGAAGCAGAGACTTTGCATCGCTAGAGCCGTTGCCACCAAACCAGAGATCTTGATCTTCGACGACTCGTTCTCGGCGCTTGACTATAGAACCGACAAAGTCGTCCGTGGCCGTATTGCTGAAAAGCTTCCAGGCACGACCCGCGTCATCATCGCTCAGCGTGTCGGCACCATCATGGATGCCGATCAGATCGTGGTCTTAGATCACGGTAAGATCGTCGGTCTTGGCAAGCATTATGACCTTGTCAGGAATTGCCCTGTCTATCAGGAAATCGCCTTATCGCAACTTAGCAAGGAGGAGTTAGGATTATGACCGCCAACGTCAAAGCCCCGGCTAAAGAAAAGAACAAATTAGGCGCGCTAGTGAAGGCGTTCCGCAAATACTATGTTCCTTTCATTATCTCCATTGTCTTATTGATCGCCTCCGTCGTCTTCACCATCTTGATCCCGGGCGTGATCCGCAGTCTCACCGACGAAATCACCCCATTGCCAGAGAAGATCGTCAATGGCGTCTTCGTCGTCAACTTCGATAACGTTACCCGTTATGCGTTCACCCTCGTTGCCTACATTGGCCTCTCCTTCATCGGCAGCGCCATCTCCGGCTTCGTGCTCAACACCATCATCCAGAAGTTCTCCAAGGACTTGAGATCTCAGATCTCCGTTAAGATCAACAAGATGCCTCTCAACTACTTCGACACCACCCAAACCGGTGACATCCTTTCTGTCATCACCAACGATGTCGATACCTTGTCTACTTCTCTCCAGAACTCCGTTAGCTTGCTCGTTCAATCCGGCGTCATGCTCATCGGTGTCTTCATCGCCATGTTCATCGCCAGCTGGCAATTGGCCCTCGTCGTCATCTGCTCGCTTCCGATCATGCTCATCATCATCTTCCTTACCTTCAAGAAAGCCTTGCCATTATTCGATAAGAACCAGCAGGTCTTGGGCGACGTCAACGCGACCGTCGAAGAAAACTACTCTGGTCAACTCATCATCAAGGCCTTCAACGCGGAAGGCAGAAAAATCTCCGAATTCAAGGCAAAGAACGATTTCTTCGGAACCGTCCTCTACAAGTCTCAGGCCATCGGCGGTCTCATCGAGCCAGCCATGTCCTTCGTCTCTTACCTTACTTATGCCGCAGTCTTGATCGTCGCTGGCTTGCTCTACGCAAACGGCACCCTCTCTGGCATGGGTATCATCACCGGCTTCATCGTCTACGTCTCCCTCTTCCAAGAGCCTCTTGCTCAAATCGGTCAGGCGAGCTCCACGATCCAGCTCGGTACCGCCGCCTGCAACAGGGTCTTCAACTTCCTCGAACAAGAAGAGCTTCCTGAAGAAGGCGAAAAGAAACAGCTTCTCGACCACACCGCGATCCGCGGCGAAGTCGAATTCAAAGACGTTTGCTTCGGCTACGATCCAAAGAAACTCACCATCAAGAATTTCTCTGGTAAGGTCAAACCGGGCATGAAGGTCGCCATCATCGGTCCTACCGGCGCTGGTAAGACCACCCTTGTCAACTTGTTGATGCGCTTCTATGAGCTCACCAGCGGTGACATCCTCGTCGACGGCGTCTCCATCAAGGATATGTCTAGAGCTGAGCTCCGCGACATCTTCGGCATGATTCTCCAAGAGACCTGGGTCATCAATGGCACCCTCCGCGAGAACATCGTCTACAACTTGAAGAACGTCGATGAGAACCGTCTCCAAGAGATCCTCGAAGAGACCAACCTCGCCCACTATGTCTCGACCCTTCCACAAGGTCTTGACACCGAGATCCAAAAAGAAAGCGCGCTCTCGGCTGGTCAGAAGCAGCTCGTTACCATCGCCCGTGCGATGACCGAGAATGCTCCGATGCTCATCCTTGACGAAGCGACCTCCAACGTCGACACCAGAACCGAAATCCTCATCCAAAAGGCGATGGATTCCCTTACCTCTGGCAGAACCAGCTTCGTCATTGCTCACAGGCTTTCCACCATTAAGAACGCGGACTTCATCTTCGTCATGAAAGACGGTAACATCGTTGAAACCGGTACCCATGACTCCTTGATGGCTCTTGGCGGACTCTACAGCGAGATCTATAACTCTCAGTTCAACTAAGAAGCGGATTCTCACTTAACGAACAACTTAAACTGCTAGACTTCCTTCAATTGTTAGGATGACCTAGCAGTTTTTGTTTTATGCCGCGTTTATTTGGGATTTGCAGGGATTTCTAATATTTTGCTTGATAGTAGGGATGTTCATTAACCCCATTTCAGGCAATAAAAAAGCGAGGGAATTACCTCACTTCGGTTACCGTTAATTTGAGAAACGCGATTGCATTTCGTGGAGTTCGAATGACACGCAGAACAAGCGTCCTTTGATGGTGGAGAGGCATTGCTCTTTCAAAGCTTTCCTAAGCTCAGGGTCTTTATAGCTTTCATCCATCACGTGGCTGGCGTTGCTGATTTTGAATTGAACCCAGATATCAAAGCTATTGACGCCTACCTTTTTGACTTTGGCGTTACTGACCTCGCAATAGGCGCCGCCACTTTGATAGG
>ONWJ01000263.1 GCA_900321535.1 uncultured Erysipelotrichaceae bacterium | reverse complement strand
GCAACGCTTAATTCGCCTTTGGCACCCTTGACGGAGACGGCGCCTTCCTTGACTTCGCAAGTGACGCCTTCAGGAAGAACGACGGGTTTTAATCCGATACGAGACATAATGTTTTCTTCCTTTCTATTACCAGACGTAGCAGAGGATTTCTCCGCCGACGTTCTGTTTGCGGGCTTGGCGATCGGTGAGCAAGCCATTTGGGGTGCTCACGATGGCGATGCCAAGGCCTTTGAGTACGGATGGAATCTTGTCAGACTCGGCATAGACGCGGAGGCCTGGCTTGGAGATTCTCTTGAGTCCGGTGATGACGCGCTCGCCGGTGGCGCTGTATTTGAGGTTGAGGACAAGAGCCTTCTTGCCTTCTTCCTCTTCCACGCGATAGGAATTGATGAATCCCTCATTCACGAGGATTTTGGCGATGCCTTCTTTGATCTTGGAGGAAGGCATGGACACTTCTTCGTAACGGAGTTTGTTCGCGTTGCGGATGCGTGTGAGCATATCAGCGATTGGATCTGCGTTCATGTTGTGATTCTCCTTTCCTTACCAAGATGCTTTCTTCATGCCTGGGATCTCGCCTTTGTAGGCAAGCTCGCGGAGGCAGATGCGGCAGAGGCCGAAGCGACGGATGACGCCGTGAGGACGTCCACATCTCTTGCAGCGGGTATATTCACGAACCCCGAATTTCTGGGTGCGTTTTGCTTTCGCGATCAATGATTTCTTAGCCATTTGACCTCTCCTTATTTCCTGAATGGCATGCCCATCTTCTCAAGAAGGGCAGCCGCTTCTTTGTCGGACCTGGCGGTCGTGACAATGACGATGTCCATGCCACGGACCTTGGCGACTTTATCGTAGTCGATCTCTGGGAAGATCAATTGCTCGCGAACACCGAGGGTGTAGTTGCCATGTCCATCGAAGGCGTTGCGGGAGATGCCGCGGAAGTCACGGACGCGTGGGAGCGCGATGGAGACGAGCTTATCAAGGAACTCGTACATGCGGACACCACGAAGGGTGACTTTGCATCCGATGGCCTGTCCTTCGCGGAGTTTGAAGGTCGCGATGGACTTTTTGGCTTTGGTGATCACAGGCTTCTGGCCAGCGATGATGGTGAGGTCATTGACCGCATCATCGAGGACCTTGGAGTTCTGGGTCGCATCGCCAACGCCCATATTGATGACGATCTTTTCGATTCTTGGAGCCATCATCACGGTGGAATAGTTGAACTCTTTCACCAGGGCTGGGACGATTTCTTCTTTGTATTTCTTCTGAAGGCGGTTGACATAGCCTTTTGGCGCCTCTTTTGCAGGGGCAGCGGATTTTTTAGCAGCCATTGGTTTCCTCCTTCTTACTTATCGAGCGACTCGCCAGACTTGGCAAGGCGCACTTTTTTGCCGGTCTTTTTGTCCGTGCCCATATGGACGCGGGTCGGCTTTTTGGTTTTTGGATCGAGCAAGGCAACGTTGCTTGCATCGATTGGGACATAGATGTCAACCACCGATCCCTCAGGGACGTTTTGGGTTGGCTTCTTATGTTTCTTGTGGACGTTGACGCCCTCCACGACGACTTTGTTGAGCTTTGGATAGCATCTTTGGATTTTGCCAGTCTTGCCCTTGTCGGCGCCGGAGATGACGATGACGTTATCACCTTTTTTGAGTTTCATACGTGCTTGTCCTCCTTATAAGACCTCGACTGCGAGCGAGACGATTTTCATATAACCCTTGTCGCGGAGTTCGCGGGCAACCGGCCCGAAGACACGGGTGCCGACTGGGTTGCCATCGTTATCGATGATGACGACGGCGTTGTCATCGAAGGCGATGGTGCTTCCGTCTTTGCGAAGGATTGGATGCTTCACGCGGACGATGACGCCTTTGACGACGTCGGATTTTTTGACCTTGGCATTCGGGGTCGCTTCTTTGACAGCGCAGAGAACGACATCACCGATGGAAGAGGTCTTGCGGTGGCTGCCGCCGTATTGGCGGAAGACACGGACGGAGCGGGCGCCGGAGTTATCGGCGACCACGAGGTTGGTTTCGTTATGGATCATTATTCGGCCTCCTTGGTTTCAAGGGCTTCTTGAGATCCTTCGTTGGCCTCTAAGCGTTCCTCCACCGCTTCTGCTTTCTCTTTGGTCTTGGCGACGATGTCGACCGAGACGAGGCGGAACCTCTTGAGTTTGGACATTGGGCGGCAGGCCATGATGGTGACGACGTCGCCGAGTTTGGCAACTTCTTTCTCATCATGGGCATAGAACTTCTTGGAATAGCCGACGCGCTTCTGATACAAAGGATCGTTGCGTTCGGTGGAGACGGTGACGACGATCGTCTTGTTCATTTTCACGGACGTGACGACGCCTTGGATGGATGTGCGATGATTACGTTCCATAGTTGGTCTCCTTATTTGGCAGCGAGCTCACGCTCGCGCTTAACGGTTTCTGCTTTGGCGAGATCCTTGCGAAGATAATGCATTTGCTCGCCATGCTCGAGCTGACCGACCGCTTTTTTGCGGCGGAGTTCGAAGATTTGCTGCTTGAGCTCGTAGATCTTGTCGGAGAGCTCAGCTGGGGTCATTTGACGGAATTCTTTGACTTCCATTGTTATTCTCCCTTCTCACGTTTGACGACTTTGCACTTGACTGGGAGCTTGTAGCTGGCAAGGCGAAGTGCTTCGGTCGCTTGTTCTTCGTTGATACCGCCGATTTCGAACATGACGGTGCCGGCTTTGACGACGGCGACCCATCCTTCTGGCGCACCTTTACCGGAACCCATACGGACTTCGGCTGGCTTCTTGGTTTTGGCAAGATGTGGGAAGATGCGGATCCAGACTTTTCCAGTGCGGTTGGTGGCACGGGAGAGGACGATACGGGCAGATTCGATCTGATGATCGGTGATGTAGTTGCCTTCAAGGGCCATCAGTCCATAGTCACCGAAGTCGACTTTGGTTTGGCCTTTGGCCTTTCCTTCATAGCTGAGGCCATGAGGACGGCGATACTTAACGCGCTTTGGTTGAAGCATGGCTATCTCCTTTCCCGCCCCTGCGGCGATCGTCGCGACGCTCTGGGCGAGCGGCGTTGGCGGCAGGTTCATTCACATAAGCTTTGTCGGTTTTGTTGAGGGACCGGCAGACCCAGACTTTGACGCCGATGCGGCCATATGGGGTATGGGCGTCGATGTGGGCGAAGTCGATGTCCGCGCGGATGGTATGAAGAGGGACAACGCCTTCTTTATAACCTTCGTCACGGGCGATTTCGGCACCGCCGAGGCGACCAGAGCAGAGGGTTCTGCAACCCTTGGCACCGGCTTTGCGCATCCTTTGGATGGCTTTCTTCATGGTGGAGCGGAAGGCGGCGCGGTTTTCGAGCTCGCTGGCGATCCACTTGGCGACTAAGGTCGCATCGAGGTCAGGATTCTTGACTTCCACGACATCGAGTTTGACTTTGCCTTTGCTGACGAATTTGCCAAGTTCCTTGCGGAGACGCTTGACGTTTTCGCCTTCTTGTCCGAGGACTTCGCCTGGACGAGCGACGTAGACGACGACTTTGACATCGCGGCCTTCATCGGTTTTCACGCGGCCGATCTCAACGTGAGAGAGCATCGCGGATTTGAGTTCCTTATCAAGGTAACGTCTGATTTGGATGTCTTCGTTAAGGAAGTCACCATAGACGTTTTTGGCGGCGAACCACTTGGAATTCCAGTCGCGGTTCACACCAATTCTCATGCCAACGGCATTGACTTTTTGTCCCATGGTCTTTACTTCCTTTCCTTGACGGTAACGCGGATGTTGGCGTTACGCTTGATGATTGGGCTGGCAGAGCCTTTGGCCCTTGGGATATAACGTTTGATCTTCAAGCCATCAGAGACTTGGATCGAGGCGACATAGAGGAGGTTCTTATCCATTCCGAAGTTGTTGGTCGCGTTGGCGGCAGCGCTGCGGATGATTTTCTCGACTGGGTCGCGGGCGATGCGATTGCATCCGGCGAGGATGACAAGGGCATCTTTGACATCTTTGCCACGGACAAGGTCAGCGACGAGGCGGACTTTGCGTGGGGTGATGCGAACGTCACGAGAGAAGGCGGTAGCTTCGGTGACGGTCGGCTTGACCGGTTCGGCTTTGACTTCTTTCGCTGGTTTTTCTTTTTTCGCCTTAACAGGCTTTTCGGCCTTCGGGGCTGGCTTTTCGGCTTTTGGAGCCTTAGGAGCCTTCGGGGCTTTCGGAGCGGCTTCTTTCTTTGGAGCAGCTTTCTTCACGGGTTTCTTTTCTTCAGCCATGATAGGGTCCTCCATTACTTCTTGCCGCCGCGATCATCGGCATTGTTGCCATGATGTCCCGGGAAATTGCGGGTTGGCGCGAATTCGCCAAGCTTGTGTCCGACCATGTCTTCGGTGACATAGACGGCGATGTGTTCCTTGCCGTTATAGACGGCGAAGGTGTGTTCGACGAAGGCAGGATAGATCGTCGAACGGCGAGACCAGGTTTTGATGATCTCTTTTTTGCCAGACTGTTGAAGCGCTTCGACTTTCTTGAGAAGGTAAGCGTCCACAAACGGTCCTTTTTTAGATGAACGAGCCATTGTTCGATGTTCTCCTTTCCATTACTTCGATCTGCGTCTGACGATGAGACGGGTAGAATTCTTCTTTAAGCGACGGGTCTTGACGCCTTGGGTACGCTTGCCCCATGGGCTGCGTGGTGCGTCGCGACCGACTGGGCATTTGCCCTCGCCGCCGCCGTGAGGGTGGTCACATGGGTTCATTGCAGAACCACGGACGGTTGGGCGGGTGCCATTCCAGCGGGTTTTGCCGGCTTTGCCGAGGTTGATGAGGTTCCAGTCCTCATTGCCGACGATACCGATGGTAGCGCGGCAGTTCCTGAGGAGTTTGCGGACCTCGCCAGAGGCAAGGCGGACGATGACGTAGTTGCCTTCAGCACCGAGGACCTGAGCGGAGGTGCCGGCTGCGCGGCAGAGCTGCGCACCTTTGCCTGGCTGGAGTTCAAGGTTATGGATGAAGGTACCTTCTGGGATGTTCTGAAGCTCGAGGCAGTTGCCGACTTTGATGTCGGTGGCTGGGCCAGAGACGATGACGTCTCCGACTTTTAAGCCCTGTGGCTCGATGATGTAGGCTTTGACGCCGTCTGCATAGCAGATGAGGGCGATGTGCGCGTTGCGGTTTGGATCGTATTCGATTGCCTTGACCGTGGCTGGGATGTCATCTTTGCGACGGCGGAAGTCGATGATTCTGTAGCGACGCTTGTTGCCACCGCCGATGTGGCGGCAGGTGATCTTGCCCTGATTGTTGCGTCCGCCCGTTTTCTTCATTGGGACGAGGAGCGATTTCTCAGGAGAAGATTTCGTGATGTCCTCGAAGGTCGACTGGGTCATGGCCCGGCGAGACTTCGTGTATGGACGATAAGTTCTGATTGCCATTGTTTGTTTCTCCTATATTGGATGCTTTATCTATATACCTATTTATATATAGAAGGGTGTTTCCTTACTCTTTGAAGAGATCGATGGCTTGACCTTCGGCAATGGTGATGATGGCTTTCTTGAATGCGCCGATCGTGCCTTTGTAGCGGCCACCGCGGGTGGTCTGCTTTTCGATTTGGTTGACGACTTTGACATCGACGACCTTGACCTGGTACAAGCGTTGGAATGCTTCCTTGATCTCGATTTTGTTTGCCTTGGCAAGGACCTTGACGGTCACTTTGTTGGCATCTTGGATGAGGGCCATCGTCTTCTCGGTGATATGAGGGGCGATGATCACATCGAAGTCATGTTCGGTCGGCTTTGCGAAGCGGACGACAGGTTTGGCTTCTTCAACCTTTTCAGCTTTCTTCTTCGCTGGCTTCTTGGCTTTTGGAGCAGCTTCTTCAGCGACAGGTTCAGCTTTTGGGGCGGCAGGCTTTTTCGCAGCGGGTTTCTTGGCCGCTGGTTTTTTCGCCTTTGGGGCAGCTTCTTCTTCGACGGCTGCCGGTTTCTTCTTTTCGGCCATATTACTTCAATGCCTCCTCGATTTTCTTGATGTCATCTTTGCTGATAACGATGCGATCGAAGTGAAGGACATCATAGACGGCGACGTTGTCGACTTCGGTGAGTCCGACCTTCTCGAGGTTACGAGCAGAGAGGATGAGGTTCTCATTGTCGCCGTTGGTGACAACGAGGACTTTGCCTTCAGCGCCGATGGCTTTGAGGTCTTCGGCGAAGGCTTTGGTCGAAACCGCTTCAAGCTTGAGGGAATCGACGACGATGATGGAAGAGGATGCGACTTTCTCGGAGAGAACGCCTTTCAAGGCAAGCTTGTGGGCTTTCTTGTTCTGGGAAAGTTTGTAGTTTTGCAAGCCATCTGGTCCGAAGACGGTTCCACCGCCGACCCAGATTGGGGATTTGCAATCGCCTGAGCGTGCGCGTCCGGTTCCTTTTTGTCTCCATGGCTTCTTGTTGGTGCCGTGGATTTCGTGACGCTTTTTGGTCTTCGCGGTAGCCTGGCGGCTGTTGGCGAGATAGACCGTGACAGCATCGTGGATGACTTGTGGGTTGACGTCCTTGACTCCGAATACGGAAGCGGTGACGTCAACCTTGCCCGCGTCTTCACCTTTTAGGTTAACGACTTTGAGGCTGATTTTCTTTTCGGCCATCGTTATTCTCCTTTCGTTTCCGCAGTGTGATCAACGAGTGGTTTGACCTCTGGTTTGCGGAATTGCACTTTGATTGGGCTACGGAGAACGACGAGCGCTTTCTTTGGTCCTGGGACGCCGCCTTTGACGAGGATGTAACCTTTTTCAACGTTGCTCTCGACGACGGTGACGTTTTGGACGGTGACCTGCTCTGGTCCCCAGTGGCCGGACATTTTCTTGCCTGGGATGACGCGGTTGTTATCGCGGCCATTGTTGGCAAGGGAACCGATTCCGCGATGATATCCGGAACCGTGGCCTTTTGGTCCAATGTGATAGTGGTATTTCTTGATGGCACCACTGTAGCCGTGGCCTTTGTTGTGGCCGATGACATCGACGACGTCGCCTGCCGCGAACAAGTCTGCGGTGAGGGTCTCGCCGATGGCTTTGCCATAGATTTCGTCGCCTTTGAGCTCCATGATGTGGGCTTTGGCAGCAACGCCGGCTTTGGCGAAGAGGCCTTTCTCTGGCTTGCTGAGGCGCTTTTCAGCGATATCCTCATAGCCGACGACAAGGGCTTCATAGCCGTTTTTCTCGATGGTCCTCTTGTCGAGGATGACGTTTGGAAGGACCTCGATGACGGTGACGGGATACATCGTGCCGTCTGGGGCAAAGACTTCAGTCATGCCCATTTTTCTACCGATAATGGATTTCATGAATTAGGTCCTCCTTTCATTAGAGTTTGATGTCGATGTCGACACCATGTGGGAGATCGAGTCTGCGGAGCGTATCGATCGTCTCTTTGGTAGGATTGATGATGTAGATCAATCTTTTGTGGGTGCGGATCTCGAATTGCTCACGGGCATCCTTGTACTTGAAGGTTGCGCGGAGAATGGTGTAGACCTGCTTTTCGGTTGGGAGAGGGATTGGACCCTTCACGCCAGCTCCGGTTTTATTTGCCACTTCCAAGATCTTCTGGACGGATTCGTCGAGAATGACGTGGTCGTAGGCCAATAAGCGAACACGGATCGCTTTTTCTTTCGCCATGAATGTTCCTCCTAAATGTGTTTTTCAGGCTTTCGGCGTCTTGCTCCAAGCGAATTACCTGATACCCATTTCATGACAACGCCTGATGGTGTATCAGCAACCTCGCTTTTCTTCGTAAGCGCCAGCGTGTAAGAGAATACGCGTATGGGCACGAGACGTCAACAATTTTTTTGCACTTTATATAATAAAATCTAGATTTTACCGAAACTCGAGTTTTACACTGTCGAAAAAAATAAGACGGCATCGAAGAAAGTCCGTCTCGTTTAATTTTTGTGCACCGTGCACAAAGTTTTGATTTTAAAAGGCTTAATTTTTGGGATGTGCCCTATCGTAAGCTTCTCGACTTGCTAGGGAATATTCACAGCCGCAGTAAAGCTGATTATAAAGGCCATATCGCTCCCGCATTGCTTTGCCTTTGAGGATGCCGTCTTTCTTCTTGAAATCGCTGTAGAAGTATTTGGTGTGAGGGTGTTTGGCCTCTAGTTTCTTGCCAATCTCATTCATGGCTTGGCTCGACTTCTGACGCGATATGGTCATGACCGTGGTGAAATAATCAAAGCCATGGGCTTCAGCATAGGCATAGGATTCTTCCATTCTCTTTTCGTAGCAGAGAAGGCACCTTGCGCCCCGTTCAGGCTCATCGGCAAGCGGGCGAAGGTCTTCCATATATTTCTCATGATCATAAGGAGGGATGATAAGTTCGACGTGAAAACCGAATTCTTCCTCAATCTTAGAGAGGGCGAATTTCAGCTCATCGCGGCGTCTTGTGTATTCCTCGCTTGGATAGATATTCGAGTTCGCATAATAGATCGTGACATCGAAATATCGGCAGAGGAACGTGAGCGGATAGCAAGAGCACGGGCCACAGCAGGCATGCAAAAGGAGTTTCGGTTTTTGATCACCGAATTTTGCTACCTCTTCCTCGGCTAATATTTGATAGTTGATTTTATCGATCATAAATCCTTTTTGGCGGCATAATCATAGTTGCCATAAATGAACATCGAATCCCCGAAGGAGAAGAAACGATAATCATGTTGGATGGCTTCTTCATAGCAATGGAGGGTCCACTTGCGTCCCATGAAGGCGGATACGAGCATCACAAGAGTGGACTTCGGCAGATGGAAGTTGGTGATCAAAGCATCCACTGCTTTGTATTCATATCCCGGGGAGATGAAGATGGAGGTTCCTTCATTGCATTCTTTGAATTCGCCGTATTTGGCGTAGCAAGATTCCAAAGTCCTTACAGAAGTCGTCCCAATGGCAATGATTCTGCGATGTTCTTTCTTCGCCAAATTAAGGCGTTCTGCAGCGTTTTTTGAAATTTGATAACGTTCTTCGTGCATTACATGATCCTTTGTATCCTGCACTTTGACGGGACGGAAGGTACCTAAACCGATATGAAGGGTGATGTCGATGATTTCAACGCCCTTTTGCTGGAGCTTTTCAAATAATTCCGGGGTGAAATGGAATCCCGCGGTAGGCGCTGCGGCAGATCCAGGGATCTTCGCGTAGACGGTTTGGTAGTCTTCTTTGTCTTCGCACTGCTGCTTGATATAAGGAGGAAGCGGCATTTGGCCAAGCTGGTCCAACACCTCTAGGAAGATGCCCTCATAGATGAATTGCATATGACGGATGCCTTCGGGCTTCACTTCGACGCATTTGCAGCGGAGTCTGCCATCCCCAAAAGAGCACACACTTCCCACACGCACGGAATGGGCGTTTCCAACCAAGCATTCCCAGGTGTCTTTTTGGTCTTCTAAAGCATGCAAAAGGAGTACTTCGACTTTGCCATGGGTTTCCTCTTTCTCGCCGATGAGTCGAGCGGGGATGACACGGGTGTTGTTGCGCACCAAAACGTCTCCTGGGCGGAGATAATCGATGATGTCATGGAAGAGTTTGTGCTCGATGGTTTGATGCTCGCGGTCGATGACCATGAGCTTGCATTCATCGCGCTGCTTCATCGGGGATTGGGCGATGCGTTCTTCGGGAAGATTGAAATCAAAGAGATTGATATCCATAACTAGAAGCCTCTTTTATCCCCGAATGTGGCGAGGGTATATTCTTTGAATTCGGCGAATGTATCGTTTTTGATCGCTTCTCGAGCATCTTCGCATAGCTTGATGAGGAAGCGGATGTTGTGGATGGACATCAGCGTTTTGCCGAAATCCTCATGAACCTTATATAAATGATGGAGATACGCTTTGGTGTAATTCCTGCAGCAATAGCAGTCGCATTCTTCATCTAATGGGGTGAAATCCTCCGCATACATCGCTTTTTGGATGTTGATGCGGCCATGGCGGGTCATAAGCGCGCCGTGCCTAGCAAGGCGCGTTGGGAGGACGCAGTCGAACATATCGATGCCCTGCTCAATGCCTTTGAGGATATAGTCAATGGAGCCAACGCCCATAAGGTAACGCGGCTTCTCTAGCGGGAGATAGCGCACCGCATCCTCGATCATCTGATAGCAAACTTCTTTTGGTTCCCCAATCGAAGTGCCTCCAATGGAATAGCCTGGGAAATCCATCGCGGCTAATTCTTTAGCGCAGTGCTCTCTTAGATCGCGGAAAGCGCCACCTTGAACGATGCCAAAGAGGGCTTGATCCTCACGCTTATGCGCTTCTAGGCCGCGTTTTGCCCAGCGAAGGGTACGTTCGGTGGAGCGGGCTACATATTCTTTTGTTGCTGGATAGGGAATACATTCATCT
>ONWJ01000247.1 GCA_900321535.1 uncultured Erysipelotrichaceae bacterium | reverse complement strand
TCCGACGAGGCGAAGGGCTATTACCGGGAGCTCAAGAACGAGATCCTCTCGTACAGAAACGTCAACGGCCGCGTCTCGTGGCATTACGAATCGTTCAATTCGGGGAGGGCCGCGCTCATCAAGCTCGGCGTGAGGGGCAAGACCCTCTGCGTCTACTATGCGCTCGAGCCAGGCGACTACGAAAACACGAAGTACAAAGTGGAGCTCTGCGAGTCGTCCAAGTACGCCTCCGTCCCCTGCATGTACCGCATAAAGAGCGCGCGCAGATGCGAATACGCCAAGGAGCTCATCGCCGCCCTCGCCGAGAGATTCGGGCTCGTGAGGGGCGAGGAGCGCAGGGAAGAGTACCCCATCCCTTACGAAGAGAACGAGCCGCTTCTCGAAAGAGGGCTTATCAAGGAGCTCAAGACCAAGGTTGAAGAGCCCCGTCCGTAGAGCAAAAGCCCGCCGAGAGCGGCACGGTAAAAAAACAGAGTAGTACGTCAGCTACCCCAAAACGAAATCAAAAAAAGATTCCGAGGCGCTTTTACGCTTCGGAATTTTTTTATTTATTATTTAGAGGAAGATATGAAATCTATCCGAACTGGATTTGGTTATCTAAGATTTTTGCAATTCAGTGTTGACAAGTATGCTTGGCAAAACTAAGATATGCATGACAAGTTAACTTGGCAAAGGAGAAAACAACATGGAAAGAGAAGAAATCCTCGCGAAAGCGCAAGTGGAGAACAAAGGAAAAGACATCGCGGATCTAGACGCGCAAAGAAAAGGCGCCTATATTGCCTATTTCGTTGGACTAACCCTCATTATTATTTGGGATATCGTGGAAGGCATCCGCTTCCATCACATCAATTTTGGTGGAAATATGGCTTTGTTTGCGATGGCGTTCACCGCGTTCTTGGTCAAATTCATTAAGTTAAGGAAAAGACATGAGCTCATCGTGGCCTTGGTCTATGGAATTGGGACTGTTACGTTCCTCGTTCTTTGGATCCTTCAATTAGCAGGGGTAATGTCAAGATGAACGATGAATTGAGAATTAAGAACAACGTCGCTGCCGTGCGCAAAGAAAAGGGCTTATCTCAAGCCGAATTAGCCAAACTCGTCGGAGTTTCCAGAAACACGATCAGCTCTATTGAGACTGGCCAATATGAACCAACCGCCAAATTAGCATTACTTTTATGTGTTGCTTTGGATAAAAAGTTTGAAGAATTGTTCTATTTCTAAAGAAAGAAAGGCGGCATAAATTGAACCAAGATGATTGGTTCTTTTTTCTCGCTCAAAACGGGAAACGAATCACTCGTTCGGCGCCTTCTATGATTCTTTGGTCATTCGAGCATATAATTAACATATGAAATTAACTGCTTTCATCCTTTTGACCCCGTTGTTTCTTGTAGGTTGCACCACCTCTACCCCAAGCGCAAGCAGCGGCGCAAATACCACCGTTAATTCCTCTATCCCTAGTGAGGCTAGTTCTAGTAATCAAACCCTAGAACAGTCATCAAACGTCACCCAAAGTGAAGATACCACCGAGGAACTTAGCGATTCCGAGACCTATGTTCCAGTATCGTCGGTCAGCTTGAACAAGACTTCTTTAGAAATGTTGGAAGATGATTCGTCTTTCTCTTTGGTTGCTACGGTATTACCGGAAGACGCCTCACACAAGGATGTCACATGGTCCAGCAGCGATGGATCTGTGGCGACTGTTTTTGATGGCAACGTTACGCCGGTAGGAGTAGGCGAGACAATCATTACGGTTACAACCGTCGATGGCGATAAGTCCGCCCAATGCAAAGTCACAGTCAAAGAGCACGTCACCATTCCGAATTATGTTTTGCATGGCTTATTCAATGGCGATACCGAATGGACTGATAAACAGATGGTGATCAATCCATATTCAACCACTGAATATATGATCCAGGGCGTGACGCTTCATGCGGATGACATCTTCAAAATCCACATGTATGGCGACACTTGGTATGGGTATTCCGCGGTTAAAACATCGACGAAATCTGGTTTAGTTACTGCCGCCCCAACGGATGACAACATCAAAGTACGTACGACTGGTGTTTACGACATTTATTGCAATTACAACCAATCCGACAACGGTCATATTTATATTGCTAGAGTTGATGAGCCAGCTACTACATCAAGCGTTGTTCGTGTTACCGGCGTCTCCTTAAGCCATTCTGGCAAGTATCTACTGGTGAGAAATGAATTCATCCTCACCGCGACGGTTTATCCAAGCAATGCCTCCAACAAAGAGGTGTGGTGGACTTCAAGCGATCCTAGCATCGCCACGGTAACATCGGCTGGAAGAGTTATCGCTAGCGTCAGTAGCAAAGTAGGAACCACAACCATCACCGCCAAAACAGTAGATGGAGAATTCACCGCGTCATGCATTGTTTATGTCAGCACCTCTCAATACCCTGATTATTGTTTAAACGGCCTCGTCGGTGGCAAGTGGGTTAGGGGTTGGAACATGAAATATGCTGGAGTTCCATTAGGAACGGGCAAGTATCTCATCCCTGACGTGGACTTGGTCGAAGATGATGAAATCACTGTTTTCACCAATCGTGGCGCGACATTAAAGGATAAGTATAATCAGACATATAAGAAATCCATCAAGGAAAATATGTCTGTTAATATCTACCTCGATTTGTACGCCACCGATTACGAATACTTGAGTTTTGCAGCGAAATCCGGAAATTGATCTAGGTTCAGGCTTAGATAACAATTCCATCTAAAACGATAGGATTGGCATCTTGCGCCAGTCCTTTTTCGTATTAGAGCCAAGAAGAGAACGTTTCTCAAACAATCGTTTATTGAAAATAATTGGTTGGAGCATATAGTCTCACTCGGAGGTTTTTATTATGTTTTCAGAATATCTCGCCTCCCGTCATGACGTTTGCAAACGTTTGGTAGATCGTTTAAGCAAGAAATACCCTTACGTCTCTTTGTTAGGCAAGCATGTGACTGGGAAGCAATACCGTGTTACCACATTCAATGTCGGCATCTCCGATACCATGGAACGGCAATGCGGATT
Source organism: uncultured Erysipelotrichaceae bacterium (assembly GCA_900321535.1). Lineage (GTDB taxonomy): Bacteria > Bacillota_I > Bacilli_A > RFN20 > CAG-826 > Alloenteromonas. The sequence continues at coordinate 10,230 of ONWJ01000247.1, read as the reverse complement.
CGTCGTTCGCCTTTATAACGGTAAAACCTATGCCGAATATTCTTTCTCTGACATCACCGAGGAATCCTTGGACCGTTTAGAAAAAGATATCGTCGAGAAAACGACATTCCCAGAAAGGATTTTGGCTCAGCACGTCCATCTTCAGAACATGAAAGATGAGCCGCTCGCCAAATCGTTTTCCCGTGAGGTCATCGGACCTATCCCCAATGACCAAGAAGCATTGGAGAAACTCACGAAATTAAAAGACGTGATTCATCAGCAGGATCAACGCATCGTTCAAGCGGTTGCGATTTATAGCTATTACGAAACGTCTTCGATGTTCCTCTCTGCTAACCGCGACCTAACTCAAAACTACACTTGGCAAGGCGTGATGGTTGCTGCTGTGGCTAGAGAAGGCGATATCGTTCGTATGAACCGCGATTTCGCCGGCGGAAATAGCGCCGAAGAAATCTTCGCTTCTGCTGAAAAGAAGATTCCTGAAATGGTCAAAATCGCGATTGCTCTTCTTTCTTCCGAACCGATTGAGCCAGGCGTTTATGACATCATCACCGAGCCATCCATCACTGGTCTTATCGCTCATGAAGCGTTCGGGCACGGCGTGGAAATGGATATGTTCGTCAAAAATCGTGCGAAAGCTCGTGAATATGTTCATAAGCGCGTCGCATCTCCGCTTGTTGAAATGCATGATGGAGCGGCCGCGACCTATTCCTGCGCCTCATATTTCTTCGATGATGACGGGGTGCTTGCTCATGATACCCTCATCATCAAAGACGGCATCCTTCAAACCGGCATCAGCGACGCTATCTCGGCGTTGCAGCTTGGCACCGAACCAACCGGCAACGGTAGAAGAGAATCTAGTGGTAGAAAAGCCTATACCCGTATGACCAACACCTTCTTCTCGCCTGGCTCGTCCACGGTGGAAGAGATGATCGCTTCCGTTAAGCATGGCTATCTTCTTTCCCAAACCGATAACGGCATGGAAGATCCAAAGAACTGGAACATCCAATGCGTTTGCTCTTATGGACGAGAAATCAAAGATGGCAAGTTGACCGGCCGCATCGTCGCCCCGGTCGTTATGTCAGGCTATGTGCCTGATTTGCTGCAATCCATCTCCATGGTCTCCAAAGACTTTGAGGTCATTGGAAGCGGACACTGCGGCAAAGGCTATAAAGAGTGGGTCACCGTCTCTGACGGAGGACCATATCTGAAAGCGAGGTGCAAATTAGGATAATGGAAACGTTATATGAATTGCTGAACGCATCCAAAGGCGTTTCGGCTTGGAAAGTCATTGCCACCAAGAAACAGTCTTGTGAGCTTTTCTATGTCGGAAAAGCGGTGGAGACAACCCGCGCCACTGATCTCGTAGACTACGAAGTCACCATCTATATCGATAAGGACGGCATGCGCGGAGAATCTAAATTTGCCGTCGCTCCCTACATGGGAAAAGAAGAGATTGCAAAGCTTATCGAAAGCAACATTTTCGCCGCTTCTTTTGCCTTGAATCCCTATTTTGAATTGCCAAAAGAGGAGGCTTTTGCAGAGAAAAACAGTTTTAGCAACCTCAAAGATCGGCCCTTCAGCGAGATCATTGCCGATATCGGCGAAGCCATCATGGCGGGCAATCATCTTGAAAATGGCTCCTTGTCCGCGACTGAGATTTTCCTCTATCGCAACGACGTTGAAATCCGTAATAGCAATGGGGTGAAAGTCTATCGCACGGGCTATGAATGCCGCATCGAAACCATCCCGAATTATGTGAAGGGCAGTGAGGAAGTCGAGGTCTATATCCCGCTTTCGTTTGAATGCTTCGACGCCAAAGATCTCACCCGCAAAATCGAAGAGGCTTTGACCTTATGCAAAGATCGCGCGGAAGCAGTGCCGATGCCATTCCACGGCAGCCTTCCTGTCGTACTCGACGAAGAAGAAGGAATTGATTTGTTCTTCTACGAGTTTGTCGGCGATTTGAGTTATTCATCCGCCTATACCCAATCGAACCTCTTTGAAATCGGACAAGATCTTCAAAATGGCGAGGGTGATAAATTGACCCTTGATCTGAAACCGGATGTTCCTGGCGCATTAGGCTCTAGAGCGTTCGACGAGGATGGGGTCGTTCTATCTCCATGCCGCTTGATTGATCGCGGCGTGGTGAAAGCGCGTCATGGCAGCTATCAATATGGCTATTACCTAAAGGAAAAACGTCCTACCGGTAGAATTCCTGTGATGGTCGTGGAAAAAGGCACGATGAACGCGCAGGAACTAAAAAAAGCGCCATATCTAAGATGTGTTCGCTTCTCTGGCATGCAGGCTGACTTGAAGAATAACTTCTTCGGTGGCGAGGTTCGCTTGGGCTATTACTTCGATGGAGAAAAGGAAATCCCAGTTACCGGATTCTCCATCCAAGGGGATTACCTCGCAGCCTTAAAATCCATGAGGTTCGCTGATGAAATCATGACGAATGAGCATTATCAGGGACCGAAATACCTCTATATCCCAGACGTAAAAGTACATTAAGCAAAAGCCGTATCGCGTTACAAACGATACGGCTTTTTGTGTGTCTATGTTTCTTGCGATTAAGCGGCAGCAAGGGCGATAAGCACGAAGATAAAGCAGATCAAAACGATGCCTGCGAATACGAATCCTCTGATCATGCCGACAGCGACGTTTGGCATCGGCTGTTTCTTGAAAGGCTTCGCCATGTCAGTGGTGCTCTTCCCTTTGATGTTGATAAGTCCGAAAATGGCAACGGCTCCGCCGATGATTGCTGGCAATAAGCCAATCCATTTTTGATTGACGGCGGAAAGGATGATGCCAAGGACTGGCAAGATCAAAGAGAGACCAACGGTGAGCAAACTCAATGCTTTGGCTTTCTTGGCTGCTTTATAAGGGGCTTCCCAGCGGGCATAGCTCGCAGTGTAGATCTTCTTGTTGTGCAGGTTTGCTACGACATTGTATTTCTGACCTTTGAAATTGATCCAAGCGTAAATGACTGGAACCAAGAGGGCGTTCACATCCCATCTTTCCGATTCGAAAGAGGAATAGCCGTTTGGAAGCTTCTTATCGATGGTGTCGGTTAAAGCTTTCTTCATCTCTTGCAGGGTGAAGATGCAGTCTTGGTGATAAGGAATCAGATTCAACGCATCCACGTTATTCACAACAGTGTAATTGCCGTCGCCGTAATAGTTGGTGATCTCGAGTTGTTTATAGACGTGATAGTAGCCAAGATCGGCGATATGGGCGGTATAGGTCTTGCGATTGAGAACGTACTTAAGGTCGACGTCATAGTGATAGATTGGGGCGACGGCGTAGGTGAAGTCGTCTAGCGTCAACTGCGCAGCAATCTCTTTGAACTCAGGATCACAATCACCGTTATTGGCGAAAGAAGCCTTGATGAGATTGAGCGCATCTTGACGAGAGATGTTCTCTTTCATGAGGCCAATTTTTTTGCAAAAATCGAACTGCGAATTTTTTAAAGCCATATATTTCCTTTCATGGGCAAATGCCCGAAGTAGTTAAATTAGTTTAATCTTTTCAATGAACAAGGAACGCCAATAAAGAGCCAATGTTGTGCTTCGTTTCGGCCAATAGACACATCGTAAAAACGCCCCGCCTTTCTACAAGCAAAGCGGAATACCATTTCCTATAGGAAAAAACTTGCCACCTAATGCTTTAAAATTTCAGGAAAACCTTGCAAAACCAGGATATTTAATCTTTTTTATTCTTCTTTCGCTCACGCTTATTCGCGTACATCTTGTGGTCAGCATGTACGACCACGTCGTGGGCGGACTGATCAACTTCTGGATCGAAAGAGGCGATGCCGACGGAAACGCGGATCCTCTCCCAAGGCTCTTTGGCGAGCGCGCTGATTTCAGCGAGCTTCTCTGAGAATAGAGCGTGAAGCTTGTCGCGATTATCGTAATCTTCGCCTTGCAAGATCACCGCGAACTCATCGCCGCCTAAACGATAGACTTCGCTATGCTGGAACGTCACCGCGATCAATCGGCTTGAGTTTCTAAGATAAATGTTGCCGTTATCATGGCCATAGGCGTCATTGATGATTTTCAGATCATCGCAATCGAAAACACCGATCGCAAACTTAACCTCTTCCTTGTTATCGATTTGTTCTTGAATCTTCTTCATTGCTACGTCGAACGCACTCTTGTTATGGACTTCGGTGAGGGCGTCGGCATAAGCAAGGCTACTAAGATCTTCGATGTAGCCTCTTAAGTGATCGACCAAACGACCGAAGGCAGAAGTCAAAACCCCGATTTCATCGTCATTTTTATAGTCTAGTTGCACGTTATAGTCATCATTATTGATTTTCTCAGCCGCTTCGGTGAGCTGACGGAGCGGCTTGGTGATTCTTGAAGTCGAAAGAATCGTTAAAATGATGAATGCCGCAAGAATAACGGCCGCGCTTGCAACGATCGTCCAAACCAAAATGACCCCGTTCTCATTCACCTCTGATGCTGGAGCGGAGACGATGATGCACATGCCGTTAGCTAAATCGAGCCAATAGCCATGCTTCTCCACGCCACCAAAAGTGTAGGAAATGTGGTGGGGATTCCCTGCCTTTACTGCATCGTAGACATTTTTCGGAACAGGAGGTCGATCCTTTTCCGGCGTTTCTAGGATATCGATTTCAGGATGATAAATAATCGTGCAGTCTTTGTTTTCAATGATGAAGGCAAATCCTGTTTTCAATGCTTTTATGTCTTTGATTTGTTCACCGATCGTGAGGTAACCGATTTCGATGCCGACAACACCGACGAATCCAGAATTACGATAAACAGGGACGTTATAAGAAATGACATACTCGCCCAGATTATCAGTAACATAGGGTGGTAGCCATAGTGGTTGCTGGGTGTATTTTGGGCGATAGAACCAAATGCATTCATATTGGTCATCGCTTAAGTCCGTGACTTCGTGTTCAACGAATCCCTTGCCGTCTGTATTGGTGTACCAGAACCCTTTTTCACCAGTGGCATCAGAGATCGTTGGATCGATGCGATAATAGAAAGTAAGGACCCCGTTGGTGTTTTTTGCGGCCTCGTTGAACAAAATTCTGGCTTGCTCAACGTGGTTAGGCAGCTTGGTATTGAATTGGTCATCAGGAATTGTATTTAGATTCGTGTTGATGAGTTTAGAAACCGTATTGACGGATTGCTCAACGCTTTTGAAATAGCTGTTCAGACTGCTTTTGCCGTATTCGCAAAGCAAAGACATGGATTGTTCTGAACTGCTATGGCCGAGATTAGAAATGGTAACTGCGCTGATGGTCGTGGCAACGGAAATCGCGACCGTAATGGCGATTACATTGAGTAAAGCAATCCTCGTTCTAATCGAATGCATGCGGTTTCCTTTCCTGTTCGATATGCTTTATTCTACAACTTCCCTAGATTTTTTCACCCCTTAATTGGGAAAAACAATCAATATGATTGTCATTTTCGGCATGGTTAATTGCTCCAAAGGAAGCGCTTTTGAAGCAATAATCAGCAATCTTTTAGGCCATCCCGTTTCCGTTCCTTTGGGTCTTTTCAAATTCTTTTGATAAAAATTAGATAAAAAATCACAAGAAGTTAAACGGGTTTTTATTGATAAATAAATAAAAACGGCGATGATAATAAACCCATGGATGTTGTTTCCTCGTTTTTAATTCATAACTTCGTGTTGCTATGCCTGTCCTTGGTTATGATTTTCAATGCGGTTATGCATTATAGCCAGAATAAGCGAATCTCGATTTGCTCTATCATCATCACCGCATGCTGCCTTGTTTTGGCGGTATCTTATCAGGCTCAAATGGTGACCAAATCTCATGGCCTCCTCTATGCGACCATTACGTGTTCAATCATTGGTTACGTGCTCCGTCCGTTCTGCATTTTCGTCTTCATCAAAATGAATCGAAAAGCCTATACCGGCAAATGGAGCTTCTTAATCTGGTTGCCTCTAGTCATCAACCTCATCATCTATCTTCTTGCCTACATTCCAAACATGGGCAATGTTGTCTTTGGCTTCTTTGTTGCCCAAAATGGTGAGTTGACCTTCACCGGCGGGCCCCTTCGTTATTCATCTCACATTATTTCCTTTGGCTACATGCTGTATTTGATCTATCTCTCCGTCTTTACTTTGAAGGCGAAGCATATCATGCACGGCGTCACCATTCTTATCTGCGCCGCTTTCGTCATCACCGCGGTGCTAGTAGAGACCTTCTATGCTGATGGTGAGAATATCGAGTTGCTCAATACGACCATCATGGTCAGCACATTGACGTATTATTTGTTCCTCTACAAAGAGAACATATCAATCGATACTCTTACTGGACTTTTCAACCGTGACACCTATTACCGTGATCTCCCAAAGATGCAGGGGACGGTGAATGGGACGATCAACTTCGACATCAACGGCCTTAAATATTTGAATGACAATTACGGCCACTTTGAGGGCGACAAAGCCATCGCGACGATTGCTAAAACAATCCTCCAAGCAGAAGGGAAAGGGATGTATGCCTATCGTCTTGGAGGAGATGAATTTCTGATTCTCGCCAACAACGTCACCGAAGAATCATTGATGGAAACCGTTCAAAAATTTAAAGAAAACCTTGCAAAAACCCCATATTATTGCTCAGTAGGCTATGCTTATTCTCCGGACAATAGCCAATCGATCGATGATTTGATTCGCCTCGCCGAAGAGAAAATGTACCTCGAGAAAAACGAGTTTTATAAGCACGCAGAGTTCGATAGAAGAAAGGTTTAAAAGCGCCGATTAACGTACGCGAATATCGATAGATTTTCTAATCTCGTACATTTGTTCATTAATGATTGTCGTTTTTTGCGGTATACTATTCTAGTATGGTCAAGGAAAAAGCGAATCAAAAACGCGGGGTTTCCCTCATGCTGATCTCCAGCATTTTCGTTTTGATCTCCCTTGTTTTGTCTGCTTCCATCATTATCGTGACCCGCTTTTCGCATACCTCGTTTGAGCAAATCAACCGCATTTCGGAAGGCCACATCAAGTGCACCGAAGACGTTCAGCTACTAGATGAGACTTCGGATTTCCTCACTAGCAAATCTAGAGAATACGTTGTCTTGAATAACCCGAAAGCCGCTGTGGACTACATGCAAGAAGTCGCTGAATCCAAAGCCAGAGAACGCTCGGTTGAGAACGTGAAAGTTTATTTCGCGGATACCGAGGTTGGCTCCTATATGCAAGATGCGTTAGATCAATCCAATCTCCTTGCCGTCCGTGAACTCTACGCGATGCGTCTTGCGGGTGAAGCTTATGGAATGGATGCCCTCCCTACCCAAATCAAAGAAGTTACTTTAACCGCCGAAGACCTTGCTTTAGATAATAATGCGAAAGTTACCAAGGCTACCACGATGCTCTTTGATGAAGGCTACGATAGCATTAAGAGCAAAATTGATGATGACATCGCCAAGAGCTTAACGTTACTAATCGAAGCCACCTCGGTGCGTAAAGAACAAGCAAATCGTGGTTTGAATGTCGTCATTCTCTTCCATGAGAGTTTAGCAGTTTTATTGTTCTTGTTCGTTCTCGCCACTGGGGCAATTTCTTATTTCCTCATGGTATTGCCTTTAAAACGTTACAAGGAAGCGATTGAAAACAACAAAAGGGTGGAAGTCATCGGCTCCCGTGAATTGCGATTCGTCGCCCAAGCATATAACCACATGTATGATGCCAAGGAAAAGCACCAAGAAGCGTTGCAGTATGAAGTCAGCCACGATATTCTCACCGGCATCTTTAACCGTCGTGAATATCTTGCTGACTGCGCTAGATTAGCAAAAACTCGACTCTATTTTATTATTGCTGACGTCGATCGCTTCAAAGGAATCAACGACACCTTTGGCCACGATCTAGGCGATAAGATTCTTCGCTTGGTAGCAAGAAAACTTCGTGGTGCATTCCCTGAGCCCAACTACGTCTTCCGCGTTGGTGGTGATGAATTTATTATTTTCGCTACAGAAGAGCATCTTCAAAGTGTTGAGCGCTTAGAAAACATCTTAGATGAAATCAATCAAAGCCTCGATGAAATTCATCAGAAAGAGAATATCCCTCTTGTTTCATTAAGTTTCGGCATCGTCGACAAAACGCCAGACATGACATTTGACGATGCTTATCGTGACGCGGATAAAGCGCTTTATCGCGTTAAGGAAGCCGGTGGATGCGGCATTGATTTCAACATCAACAAAGATTCAGATTACTGATGATAGTGGTGTAACGCTTTCCGCGTGCGATAATAACGGCATGGAAAATTACATTCATCACGTTCAATATTACGAAACCGACAAAATGGGTATCACCCATCATTCCAATTACATTCGTTTCATGGAAGAGGCCCGTATGGACTTTTTCAAGCGAATCGGTTTCGACTATCTCGAGTTTGAAAAGCAGGGCATCATTTCCCCGGTAGTGGGAATGAACAACATCCGTTACAAGAAGCCCTCAACCGTCGGTGATGATCTTTCGATTGCCATCACGGTGAAGGCTTATAACGGTTTTGTTCTTACGGTTCATTACGTTATGAGCAAGGATAACCAAGTGATTTTTGAGGGCGACAGCGAGCATTGTTTCTTATCCAAAGAAGGCAAAATCCTTAAGCTATCTGATCATACCTTCCCAGCGTTGCACGCCAAGCTATCTGAACTTTTAGAAATTTCGAAAAATCAGTAAAACTCAGCAAAAACCCGCTTAATTTACATTGATTTTGGAATTTACGTCTATTTTTCCCACTTTTGGATAGCGCTTTCATTATCTAAAAGTTGCACTTAAGGTCTGAACGATTATAATAACCTCGACATTTTAAATGTCGCGAACTTTAAAGGAGCTTATCAATCATGAAAGCAAAACATCTCTTAGTTCTTGCCGCAACCTTTGCGCTTGTCTCCTGCGGAAACACTAACACTCCAGCAGCTACGACCAGTGAGCCAGCGACTACGAGCAACCCAGGTACTAGCAGCGCACCTGCTACGACCAGCACACCAGCCACAAGCAGCACCCCTGCTACCACGAGCACCCCAGCCGCTTCTTCTGGCGAAGGCAAATCTTCTGCCGCCGAAGCCAGCAGCTCTGTGGAAGATCTCAACGCTGATCTTGCCAACGCCATCAAAAAAGGCATCAAGAACATTGCCGAAAGAAACAACTTCGGTCTCAATCTCGCAGCCAGTGCGAAAGTCAATGTCGATACCGGCAACACCAAAGTCAACGTCGACGTCAAAAACTTCCACATCGGCATCGAAGGTGTCCAGCCGAAGAACCACACCCCAATCACCATCTATGAAGGTGAAGGCAGCGAAGAAGACATTGTTGCCCCATATCTTGAGGCCAAAGTCGGATTCGGTGTTGATTCCGTCTCGGTTGTGAACCAAGGCACCCCAGCTGAAGGTTCCGTTCCTGCTACTTCGGATGTTGTAGTTGCTTCGGTTGAAAACTTTGGTGCAGAAGCCTATCTCGAAGGCACCAAAGCCTATATCGATGCCACCAACCTCCAACTTGGCCTCGATGGCGAAGGCGCCGATCTCTTCGGCGCGGACATGCTTCGGAAGCTTGCCTCTTTGGTCGACGCTGGCGTCATCAGCCTTCCATTCCCTGCCCTCCCAGAAGGAGCAACCTATAGTGATGTCGTTGGTACCATCCTCAACGTCCTTCAAAAAGATGATGCGAACTTCAAATATTCCGTTGATGCCACTCCTGTGGTCAGCATGATCCCAACGATGGTTGAAAAACAATGGAACCAAGCCAGAGCAACCATCGGTCAATTTGCTGAGAATACTGACTTTGGCACTTATATCCCGATGGCAGCAAGCCTCGTTAAGATTGCCAAAGATGATGGTGTTTACAGCGTTACCTTCAACACCACCTATCAAAACATCTATCTCGTCAGCAGCATGATCGCTGGTATGAACCAGGGAGAAGTTCCACCTTTCGAAGAACTCAAGAACAACCTCCCGAATCTCGACGAGACCGGCTATCTCCGCGTCACTCTTGATGACAATGCCTTCAGAACCGTTGAAGCCAAGATCAAAACTGGCGTCGCCATTACCAACAGACATTATGAGGGCTCTGCTGAACCAGTTGTCACCTACAACAAAGTTGCTGACGTCGACTTGGATCTCAAGCTCACCCTTTCCGAAGTTAAGAACATTGCCTTCCCAGAAGGCCGTGATCAATGGAAAGACCTCATGACTCTCCCATTCTTCAACGTAACCGAAGAAGAGG
>ONWJ01000250.1 GCA_900321535.1 uncultured Erysipelotrichaceae bacterium | reverse complement strand
GCATCCTCCAAGCCTTAGAAGATGCAAACCTCAACCATTACGTCTCCTCCTTACCGAATGGCCTGGATTATGTCGTCTCCGATGCATCCGATATTTCCAGTGGCCAACGTCAGTTGCTCACCATCGCTAGAGCCATGATCCGCAACGCCCCGTTGCTTATCTTGGACGAAGCGACCTCTAACGTCGATACCCGTACCGAAATCATGATTCAAGAAGCGATGGACCGCTTAAGCAAAGGCCGTACCTCCTTTGTCATCGCTCACCGCTTATCAACCATCCGCAACGCCGATTTGATTTTGGTCATGGATGGTGGCAATATCATTGAGCAAGGCACTCACGAAGAACTATTGAAGGCCAACGGATTCTACGCTGGACTCTATCAATCTCAGTTCGCATTAGAGTGATTTTTCTATGAATTTCAAAAAGATTTTTACAGGACTTAAAATCGCTACATCGATTGTCGAAAACGACGGCAACATCGATCAGAACACGGTCATGACCGCGGTTTTTGATCGTCGTATGTCAGAGCCTGATTCCTATGAGAATTCTTGGAATAGTCTGGTTTTATGTTCCAAAAAGGATTTCCCAGCCTTAAATCATCCCAAACAAATCCATTTCTATTCTGGGAAAAACGAGCTAAGCGGATTCTTGTATCGCCCTCCATTATCAAGAGGACTCATTCTCTATGTTCATGGCATCGGAGGATGTACCACCGATTGGTATGCGATTGGCCAAAATGAATGGCTCAAAAGAGGCTATGCCGTTTTGGCTATTGATTTGACCGCATCTGGATATAGCAAAGGCTATGGCATCCCTAGCCTTTCCCAAAGCGCGTTTGATGTGGCAGAAGCGGTGCGTTTTGTGAAGAAAAACCTCGAACTTAAGAATATGCCCTTATTCCTATTTGGCCATTCTTGGGGTGGATATGGCGTCAGCGCGGCCATGAACTTCTTTTCTAAGAATGAAGTGAATGCAGTTGCAGAACTTTCTGGGTTTGCGTCTCCAATCCAAGAGATGCTCGCTCTTCCGGAGGCCAAGCTCAACGGCATTAGCCTTGGAGACCCTAAGCCTCTAGAAGACGCTTTATACGCTAGAGCAGGGGAAAACGGCAACCTCTCCGCGATTGCAGGCATTCAAAACTCAAGCGTCCCATTCATCTGCGTTCATGGCGATGCGGATGCGACCGTTCTTTATCAAGGCGCGAGCATCTTAAATGAAGCCAAATACTTCCCTAACGTCACCCCTTTGTTATTAAAAGGGCGGGACCATGTAAACGTTTTTCTAAGTCATGAGGCTTGTTTGAAGCGTGACGCCGCCTTAAAAGCCATCGCCGAAATGAAGAAACAATATGGCAACAATTTCTGCGCGTTAAACGAGGAACAAAAAGCGATCGCCACACATCTCATCGATCGCTTTGCCTGCTCTATCACCAATCAATCGATGTTCGATACGATTGATCAGTTCTTCCAATCTCACCTGAACTAAACCAAATCCTTGACCATTTGGATATGAGGGCAAAACTCATCTAGATAAGTTTCCCCAACGCAGCGATATCCAATCGCTTCGTAAAAGGGCACAACTCTTTGTTGGGCGGACAAAACGACATGATGATGTCCTTTGCGTTTGATTTCTGTCTCGGCCGCCTCTACCAAAGCACGTCCAAAGCCTTTTCCGCGTTTCGATTTTGAAACCGCTAATCTACCTAAGTGATAACGCCCGTCTTTTTCATCGAAATAGATGCGGCATGTGCCACAAGCGATTCCATTTTCGTAGAGGATAAAATGCGTGCATTTTTCATCTAAAAAATCAAATTCCACAGCAAAACCCTGCTCTTTGATGAAAACATCCTCTCGTATTTGTTTGGCCTTTTCAGGTAAATAGGAGTAAGAAACAATCTCAATCATCACCATAAGGATACGGGTGAATCATTTGTCTGCAAGAATAAGGTGATGCTGACCATGGGCAGTAATAGCCCGCTTATCCTGTAAACGAATTGATGATAAACGAGTGGAATGGAAAAGCCTTTTGAACGCGTCCTGTTTTATTGAAATC
>ONWJ01000254.1 GCA_900321535.1 uncultured Erysipelotrichaceae bacterium | reverse complement strand
TAAAGCTCGCTGGCGAGATGCCGTACTTCGCCTGTCCCAGTTAAAGTGCCATCGCCATAATGATAGCGGAGCAATGTCTTTTGAGCGGCAGCTGAGATGCCGATGCTTCGCAGAAATAAGATGACGTTTTTGATGTGTTCGGTATGAACACTTTCAGAGCCTCCGCTTTTGAGGGAGATATATCTTCTTATCCCGTCGATTTGGAGATAGATATCGGGCTTTGAAAACCGATTGCAGATACCGCACTGGATTAGGTCGTCGTTTTTGCAGTTAGGAAATGCGGCTTTGACCAATGCTCTTAAGCTATCGTTTAGTTGGGCTGGCGTTTTGTGATTGAAAGCGGCGGCCGCGAGGAAGTCGGATTCGGTTGTTGGATTATACTTCATATTTTTTGCCTCCACTTAACCTATAGTCAGAAAAAGGGAAAAATGGACAAAGAAAATGAAAAAAAGTGAATCTGCAAAGGATCTCCCTGTTTCATGCCATCTTTATAAAAACGAAAATAACCTTTTTTTGCGAAAGAAAAAAGCCCATCACATCGCTTCTATGGTGATGGGCTTGATGATATGGGCTTATGCTTTGGCGGCTTTGATGAGAAGGCTATTCAGCTTTTTGACAAACTCAGCTTTGTCTTCGATATCGTAGCCTTGAAGGAGCATGGCCTCGTCATATAAGACGGAACCATAATCCTTAATTTGCTCATCGGATGAAACGTCGGCGAGGGCTTTGAAGAGCTCGTGGTCAGGATTGATTTCAAGGACTTTTGTGGATTTGAGATTCTCTTTTTGGCCCGGCTCTTCATTGATGACGCGCTCGGCGTTCATGGAGATACCGTCTTTGGTGGTGATGCAGACAGGGGAGTCTACGAGTTTGGCGGAGAAGACGACATCGTCAACTTTGCCGCTTAAGCCTTCCTTGATGTTATCGAGGATGCGCTTGTTTTCGCTGGCGAGGCGGTCGAGTTCTTCTTTCTTCTCTTTGCTGACTTCGTCCTTTTCACTGGAGACGTCTTTGAATGCCTTCTTATCGTATTCGACCATGGCCATGATGCAGAATTCATCGATGTTCTTATCCAATAAGAGAACGTCGACGCCGTCTTTCTTCTTGCTCTCAAGCTGGGGCAGCGTCTTGATTTCGTCTAAGGTCTTGCCCGTGGCGAAATAGATATCTTTCTGCCCTTTCTTCATGTTTTTCACATAATCTTCAAGGGAGATGAGTTTCTCGTCGTTTAAGTGGTGGAAGAGAAGGAGGTCTTGTAACTCTTCTTTTTTCATGCCATAGCTGGAGTAGATGCCGTATTTGATGTGCTCGCCGAACATGTCGAAGAATTTAAGGTACTTTTCTTCGTCGTTTTTCTTGGTTTTCTTTAATTCGGCAATGATCTTGTTTTCGATGTTCTTTGCGATCTTTGCCATCTCCGGTGTTTTTTGAAGCATCTCACGGGAGACGTTTAATGGGAAGTCATCGGAGTCTACGAGACCTTTGACAAAGCGGAGGTAATCGGGGATGAGGTCTTTATAGTGATCTTGGATGAAGATACCTTTGCTGTAGAGGGAAAGGCCTTGTTCGTAGGACTCGCTGTAAAGGTTGGAGGGAACGCGGCTAGGGATGAAAAGCAACGCTTCGTAGGTATAAAGCCCTTCGACGTGGACGTTGAGAGAAAGGAGAGGGTTCTCATAGTCCATGAATTTGCTCTTATAGAATTCGTCGAGTTCTTCCTGCTTGACGTCGTTGACGGACTTTTTCCATAGAGGAATCATCGAGTTAAGGGTCTTATCCTCGATTTCATCATGGTATTTGCCGTCAACGGGTTTGTCTTCGTCATCGCGATCTTGCTTCGAGACGGTGACGAGCATTTTGATGGGGTAACGGATGTAGTCGGAGTATTTCTTGACGAGGTTTTCAATGCGATAAGTTTCCAGATAATCGCTGTATTTCAAATCGTCGGTATCCTTTTTCAAATGGACGATGACTTTGGTGCCGGAGTCTTGGTCGAATTCGGTATCCTCGACGGTGTAGGTGGATTTGCCTTCGCTGTAGAAGCGGTGGGCTTCGCCGCCTAATGTTTTGGAAAGAACCTCGACGGAGTCGCCGACCATGAATGCGCTGTAGAATCCAACGCCAAATTGACCGATGATGGAGAGGTCGTCTTTTTCCTTGGCGTCTTTGATTTTGGACATGAATTCTTTAGAACCGGATTTGGCGATGGTGCCGAGGTTCTTTTCCATGTCTTCTAAGGACATGCCGATGCCGTCGTCCGTAATGGAGATGGTGTGGGCTTTCTTATCCACATCAATGCGGATTTGGTGTGACTTGGTAGGGTATTTGTCGGACTCGGTTAACGAGAGATAGCGATATTTATCGATGGCGTCGCTGGCGTTAGAAAGAAGTTCCCTAAGGAAGATTTCTTTTTCTGAATAAATGGAATTGATCATCAAATCGAGCAGTTGCTGCGATTCAGTTTCAAACTTTTTTTCCTGTTTCATTGTTCTACGCTCCTTGTAGCGCCAATATCTTGTTACAAAAAATTGGCACTTTCAAGTGTAGAGTGCTAAAAAGTGCATTTTCTTCAATTTAATCGATATTTTGGGAGATATCTTTCTTAGATAAGGAATGTTCAAGGATCTCGTTTTCGCAGTGTTTTGCTCCGCGTTTCCGAGTTATAGGTAACCGATAACGGCGAAAAAGTACGATAAAATGGCATTTTTATGAGCTTTGGTGCGGACGAAATATTTGTGAAAAAACTC
>ONWJ01000255.1 GCA_900321535.1 uncultured Erysipelotrichaceae bacterium | reverse complement strand
CCATCGATTTGATTGGCTAGACCAAAAGAGGAAACTCCATAGATGATCGCAAAGTTCACAGCCTTGGCTCTTCTACGGTATAAAGAAGGCACTTCTTGGCCGTCAGGAATACCAAAAATCTTCCTAGCGGTCTCACTATGGACATCGCGGTCGCTCGCGAACACATCGATATAGGATTGGCAGTGGCTTAACGCCGCCAAAACTCGCAATTCGATTTGCCCGTAATCCAAGGAAAGGATCTTGATTTTGGGATCTGGATAATAGAAAGCAGTTTTGATCAGCTTCCCTTCTTCATCGCGAGCAGAAATATTCTGTAAATTCGGATTGCTGGAAGACAATCTGCCGGTTGTCGTTTGAGCTTGGTTGAAGCAAGTGTGGATTTTGCCATCTTGCTTGATATGAGGAATCAATCCATCGATATAAGTACCGACGAGTTTCGCATATTTCCGATATTCCAGTATCTTTCCAACGATTGGATGCATTGGGGAAAGGTAACGAAGTTGCTCTACCGATGTGGAACGGTTGGTTTTGCTTGGCTGAGGCAAATGGAGGTCATCATAAAGAAGCTCTGCCATTTGTTTTGGAGAGTTAGGAGAGACTTCTCTACCGGCCATTTGGTTGATTTCATCGGCCAATTGGTCTCTTCTTCGTCTGAATTCTTCGCCGACACGCATCAAGGATTCTTGATCAAGTGGGAATCCTTCGATTTCCATTCCAGCGAGAATCTTAGATAACGGCAATTCTAAATCGGTATATAAATTGAGTGCTTCCGCTTCTTTTAATTGGCCTAACGCTTTCTTTTCTAGCATTAACGCATAGAACGCCATCTTGGCAACGCGGATAGGCTTACCTGTTTCAAGCAACGATAACGAATCATCCCCATCGATTTCTCCACCAAATAAGGCATAAGCTTCTTCAGCGTTAGAAGAAAGGGAGGAATCTACGAGATATGCGGCTAAAAGAAGATCGAAAACTTCGCCATTTAAGGTTTTGTTGCAGCGCGACAATGCGACGCGAACAGCCTTGGAATCATAGACGCATTTCTTAATCGATGGATTCTCTAATAAATCACGTACTGTATCGTCTTCTTCTAAAGAAGAAATCGGTAAGTAATAGATATTTTTTTCAGTTGAAACCGCTAATCCGACAGGGTCATCGTCATTATAGGCTTCATAATCCATATCCAAAGCAAAGCCAATCGTGGATGGGAAGCTGATTCCTTTTAAAGAATTCACGCGCTGAACTTCTGGAACTTCAATCACGCTGGTGCCACTCGCTTTCCATTTGGCAGGAAGGCGCGGCAAGAATGTTCTTAATTCATAGGTTTTCGCAAAGACGCTGGCTTTAGCGAAGTCATACCCACCATAAGTCAAATCTTCGATGGAGAATGGCAAATCAACATCGGTGAGCATGGTCGCAAGGCGGTAACAGGCTCTGCCCATCTCTTCGCCTTCAATGATATTGCTGCCCATCTTTCCTTTGATAAGACCATCTTTCGCGGCTTGGATGATGGCCTCGAAATTGCCATATTCGGCAATGAGTTTGACCGCGGTTTTCTCGCCGACCCCAGCAATGCCAGGAAGGTTATCGCTGCTATCTCCGCGCAACCCTTTATAATCGATGATTTGAAGTGGGGTGAATCCGAATTCCTCAACCATCTTGCTTGGGGTAACGGAGTCGATATCACTGAGTCCTTTACGGATTAAATTGACGGTGACTTGGTCATCGACGAGCTGCAAATAATCTTTGTCAGAAGTGTAAACTTGGACTTTATAGCCGAGTTTTGCAGCCTTTTTCGCAACCGTGCCGCAGATATCGTCGGCTTCAATGCCATGTAACTCGTAGTTACGGATTCCTAAAACATCCAGCAATTCTCTAGAGGCTGGGAACTGCTTTGCTAGTTCAGGAGGGCAGGGTTTGCGGTTAGCTTTATATTGCTCGAATTCCTGCCTGCGGAAGGTCTGCGAATCCGAGTCAAAACCTACGAATACCGCATCTCCTTCCTCTAGCATCCCTAAGAATTTGCTCATCATGTTCGAGAAAGCGAAAATCGCGTTGGTCGGCATGCCGGTGGACGTGCGCATGATCGTGTCTTCCCCGCCATAAGCGGTCGCATAATAGGCACGGAACAATAATGAATTGCCGTCAATGATGAAAATGGTTTTCTCTTTCATCGTTTCGCCTCCTATAGGGATTTGATGTCGCTGCCGACATAGGAATCCTCTTTAAAATGGTCTTTTCTGAT
>ONWJ01000261.1 GCA_900321535.1 uncultured Erysipelotrichaceae bacterium | reverse complement strand
TAAGCGAGGCCTTCAGGAGATCTGGAGTCGACGTGGAACATGATCTTTACGATTTGGGTACCGGTTGGGACTGGCGGTTCCTCGGTGGACTCTTCTTCAGAGATGACTTCTTCCGTCGTGACGGCAGCGGAGGTAACAATGCCTCCATCGGAGGTAGTTTGTCCTCCTTGAGAAGTCACTTGGGCGGAAGTGGTTTGAGCTGACTCAACGGAATCATCCGAGCTCTTTTTGGTAGGAACATCAGATGCGTTAGCGCAGGAAGCGGCTAAGAAGGCGGCGGAGAACAGGATGATGGATAGATGTTTTTTCATGGTTTTCACTCCTTATTGTTTGGTTGTATTTCCAAGAATCATTTTCGTAGGTAGGATTTTCGATTTGACCGTGGGTCTATCTTCGATCAAATCTTGCAGGATGGAGAAGGCTTGCTCCGCCATCTCCTTGATGGGCTGCTGGATGCAGGTGATCGTCGGGGCGTGATCCCAGAGGGAGAAGACACCATCATAAGAAATGAGTTGAATGTCATCTGGGAAGCGTTTCCCTAGTGCGCTGATTTTCTTATAGATGATCTGCGCGAGAACGTTATTGGAAGCAAAGATGCCATCCATGGAAGCGAGCTCTTCTAGATGGGAATCGACGAACGCTTGCTCGTTGCCGTGGCTGATGTTCTCATAGATGGAACAAGGTTTTAGACCATGGGACGAGATGAAGTCATCATAGGCTTTCTTTCTTAATGAAACTTCTGATTCAACATTCGGTTTTGTTCCGATGAAGGCTAGTTTTCTTGCGCCTTTATCGAAGAGATATTGCAGGGCGTCTTTGGTGGATTCGTAATTGGTGCTGCTGACGAGAGGGATATCGTCGCTGAGGTGGCGGTCGATACTGACCAGCGCACATCCTGCAAACTCTTGCGGGTCATGCTTGTAGTGGGTAACGAAGATGGCCCCGTCGATTTCCTTTTGGTGAATTTTATGAAGGATTTCTTTTTCTTTCTCCTCGTTCATCTGCGAAGTGATCAAGAGCAAGGAGCATCCGTTTTTGTCTGCGATTTGCTCAACGCCCTCCACCAATTCGGCGAAGAAGGGGTGGTTGATGACCGGGACCATAACGGCGATGACGCCGCTGCGTTTTTGACGGAGCCTTGCCCCGTTAACATTGGGCACGTAATGGAGCTCGTCGATGACCTCTTGTATCTTTTTCCTTGTCGATTCCTTGACGAATTTGTCGCCGCGGATGACACGAGATACGGTCCCAAGCCCATAACCGCTTTTCTTTGCTACGTCGCTAATTGTTACTTTGTCCATTGATTAGCTCCTTTTCGCCTTGATGAGGCAGATCGCGGCAATAGCGATGGCTAGTAATCCTAGACCCAATCCAATCGCGGGTCCTGAATACGTCCAAACTGATGTTCCTGATGGAAGTGGGGCAAGCGGATCGTTTTGATTGTCCGCTTCGGTCTTTAACGGCTTCACCTGGATGTTGAAACGGTGCTCGCCGTTGATGAGGACTTCGTTATCTCCAATAGAGAGGACATCCTTATTGATAACCAAGGTGAAGTCTTTTACTTGATAGGAAGAAGAAGGCAAGGTCACGCCGCCAAGTTCGACGGAAACGATGTCCATCCTGCCGATATAGATGACGGCATCGAGCCCTTCATTCAACACTTTATCCGCGAATTGCACGGTTTTTTGAATTTCTTTGACGGCAACGTGGATGGTGTAAGACACCTCTTCACCTTCAACGAAGAAGCGATAAGACTTATTGCTATCGAGAAGCTTCATGTAGGTCTCAGAGATGATGACTTCACCGTCTTCAACCTTCCAATATCCACGCTGAACCAAGGCGTTCTTCTCATCGATGTTATAGATGGCTTTGATGTATTGGTTGCCAGTATTCTCGAAGTGGAAGTCACCGGATTCATAGACATAATCATCCTGAGCCAATGTGACTTCTTCAAAGACTACGGTTCCAGAGAACACGTTGAGCCCGATGAAGCCAGCTTCTGGCACAGTAGATGGGAGTGTGGTGGAAAGAATGCTCTTGCCATTTAAATATATGGTTAAGTGGCGATCTTCGCATTGGACACCGTAATTTGCGATATCGTTTGCAAGCGGATCGATGGAGGTGGAGGCAATCACGCCGCGAGGGGAGAAGATTTTGCAGACCTTCGCAGCTTTATCAACATTGCAGACAAGATAATCGCTCATGTCTTTTTGGGCGAAAATGACAAGTCCAGCAGCTGCGGCGTTGCTTAAATTGATCTTGGCGGTCATGTTGAAATAGGACATTTCTTCATCCGAAAGCAAATAACCATCGCCATATTTTTGCTCGCCAACAAGGCCGGCGTTGCTCTTGCGCCACTTGCCGGAAACGATGTTTTCTTTCTTTAGGTCGAATCCGCAAGAAACATCGGCTTCTTCAACATGGACATGAACGGTTTTGCTTTGGCCTTCAATAGAAGCAATGATGTCAGCGTCACCATTGGCGAGCGCTTTGACGCTTACGCCTCTAGCAGTCGGGGTAATCGCAATGACATTTTCTTCTTGCTGCACTTCGTATTGGATTTCCTCCTTATTCGAGGCATAGACTTGGAGTTCTTTGGAATCGGATAAAGACAAATCCATTTGAATTTCGTCTTGATCAGCGTAAAGAACGCCTTCTTCTAGTGGCATCTCATGCCAAATGGAAGAGATTTCATTGACGTTCAACGAAGTAAAGGTGATTGGACCACCCGAAACGATGGAAGCAGCGTTAGAGGCTGGGGATGCAAGGGTTAATCCATAGAAGGCATAACGATCATCGTCGGTAAAGATTTCCACGCCTCCATTATCGGAAAGGACATAGAAAGATAGATGCTCTCCATCACAGGGCTCAGCGGTGAATTTGTGATGGTAATTCTTTTGGAAATGAATGCCCGCATCGGACGTAAAGCGACGGTCAAAATAATAACCATCTTCTTTGTTCCATCCGAAAGCGGTGTATTCGTTTTCTCCTCCATTGATTCTAAATTCAACGGGTTTTTGCGAAGGATTTTCGATTTCTGCGGCTAATTCAAACGTATGCGTATTGACCGGTTCAAGTGGATTGGATTCGCCGTCAAAAACCAAGTTATTTTCATTAACCAATGGGGTTTTGCCGAAGTTTTCGTTATTTTTTGTAATCGGGGTTTGGGTAAGGTAATAGCCATTTCCTTCTTTTTTCAAACCAAGCTCGACGGGGATTGTCATACCTCCGCCGTTCCAAGGATGACGGACTTCTGCGTAGATGCCGCTTTCAGCATCGCTTGGCAATCCAGAGTACCAAGAAATCGAGATTGCTTTTCCGTAATACTCGGATGTTTCATCGTCAATATTGAAGGATTGGGCGGCGTAGCTATCTTCCGCATAATCCATTTTGACAAACGCGCTTTGTCCGACTTCTCCATAATCTCTGCCATCGGCCAAAATGAATCGGATGCGTCCTTCCACATCGTCATAGATGAGATTTCCTACCGCATAGTAACGGGAAGAAACGCTGATGACTTGACGGAACGTTCCATCATCGGCAACGATAGGATGCACCGACATGCATTCTGGATAAACATAGTTGTATCCGCCGGCATAATCCCAGTCCAGCATGTCCTGAGATTTTAGGAACCAAAATTGGTTTTGGGTTCCGCCAGATAGAATCATGCCCCACAAAGTGACTTTATCGTGTTCCTTTTTTAGTGGGAAGATAGAAGGGTCGCGGCAATCGATCTTATGTTGAGAGAAAATTAATCTTTGCGGGATTTCACGTTGTTTGCTCCAAGTGGTACCGCCGTCATCGCTGGTGATAATGATTTGATCCTGTCCATCTTTTCCATCACGGGTGTAATAGCCGATTAATCCATCGCCCGAGCCATTAGGAAACCAACCCTGGCCATCGACAGAATCGCTCATTCCGCGATGATAGGCCATTGCAATGCCGCTCCAAGCGTACCCCATGGAATCAGGGAATAGGGCATAAGGCAATTCCTGCCAATGCACTAAGTCGCGGCTGCGGGCGTGCCCCCAATACATATGATCCCAATATTTGCTGTAAGGATGGGTCTGATAATACATATGGTACCAGCCTTTGTAATAGACGAGGCCGTTAGGATCGTTATTCCAGTGAGCGTATTGGGAATAATGATATTGGTTGCGATAAGGCTCGCTGTAATAAACGTAATCGCTGTTTCCTACGTAGGTATTATCAAAGGTCACGCTAGCGTTGAAAACGTTGAAGCCAAGACCTCCTCCTTGATAGGAAGAGCCATCCAAGAACCCGTTGAGGTTGATGTGTTCGTCGACGCCGAAACGTTTGATATTATCGACAAAAAACTCAGCATAGGCACGATCTCCGTCTATCGTGACAACGAGTTTAAGATGGAACTCTTGGCAGGCGTTTAATTTTGGGCGAATGACTTCAAGCTCGCTTGATGTCATTTGGCTGTTGCCGATTAAGTAATCGCTGTGGTGCTCTTTTGCATGATAGCCATATTGATCTCGGGTGAAATAAAGGAGCTTTGTACGGTTTTCAACACGATCGATATTAAAAACCCAATAATGGTCGTACGTGCCCCCAATGGCTAGGCCACAAGCTTGACCGGAATCGAAATGAGCGACGGTGGTGAAAACGAAACTTTCCTCGGCAGTATATCTGTAATCAAGTGAAGAAAATTCGTTGCCGCTATCTTCGAGATGTATTTTATCCACCTTCGCGCTTTTGGTGACGGAAGCAAAAGTCAGCGTGGAAAGAGCTAAAGAAAGAAAAAGGAAGGCATTAACCACGGCGAGACCCTCCTCCTAGGATAGATTTGCCGGTCTCCGCATCAAAAAGATGAATCTTTTCAGGTGCGAAGTTAAGGCATAGTTTCGTTCCCGACTCTATTCCCTTATGGTCGTTTACCGAAACGATATAATCTTGGGTTTGATTTTCGAGATGGACAAAGAGATGGGTAACTGAACCAAGGATTTCAAAAATGGATAAAACCGTGGTAAGTCCTTTCTCGGCAAGCTCGATATGCTCAGCGCGGACGCCGAGGACGAGTTTATGAGGCTTCCCGTCTTTGTATTGCTCTTCGATTGGGCGCATTTTGCTGCAATCAAATTGCAATGTTTCTCCATTTTCAAATAACAAAGTGGCGACTTGATCAGAAATGGTGGCCTCAACTTTGAAGAAGTTCATTTGAGGCGTTCCGATGAAGCCGGCTACAAATATATTATTAGGATAAGAGAAGACATCTGTTGGTTTATCGACTTGTTGAATGACGCCGTCTTTCATAACGACGATGATCGAACCCATTGTCATGGCTTCGATTTGGTCGTGGGTGACGTAAATGAAAGTTGTTTTCAGACGTTGATGAAGTTTGACGATTTCACTTCTCATCGACGTTCTTAACTTGGCGTCCAAGTTAGAAAGCGGCTCGTCAAGTAAGAAAAGCTTTGGGCCACGGACAATGGCTCTGCCCAAAGCGACACGTTGCATCTGGCCGCCGCTCATTTCCGATGGCTTTCTTTGAAGCAATTCCTTGATGCCAAGGATTTCGGCTGCCCATTGGACTTTCTCATCGATTTCTTGTTTGTTGAGATGGCGCTTGGTGATGACGGTTTTGCCGTTTTTATCAACGGTTTCTTCCTCAATCTTGCGCATTCTCAAACCGAACGCGATGTTTTCGTAGGCACTTAAATGAGGATAAAGAGCATAATTCTGGAACACCATGGCCATATTGCGGTTCATCGGGTCAACATTATTGATGAGCTCATCATCCATGAAGAGCTCACCAGCGGTGATATCTTCAAGGCCAGCGATCATGCGAAGCGTCGTGGATTTACCACATCCAGACGGACCGACGAAGACGACGAATTCGCCATCTTCGATTTCGAGATTGAAATCCTTAACCGCGACGAAATCTTTCGGAGCCGTCCTTTTTTCGTGCTTGAAGATGCGCTTAAAAAGGGAAGG
>ONWJ01000265.1 GCA_900321535.1 uncultured Erysipelotrichaceae bacterium | reverse complement strand
TGTGATAAAAGGGGCGATCAAAAGCAGCTCATCATAATCTTCTTCAAAGAGGGGAAGTCCGTGCTTAGAAGGCCAGTGAAACGAAAAAGAAGAAGCCTTAGAAGCAAGGAATTGAAGGAAGGCGTTCTCTTGTGTTTTGCTAGGATAAAAATCAATGAAAGGCAGATCAGAAATCGCATCTTTTAAAAGGCCAATTCGCGGGTCATTTTCAGCGATAAAAGAGGCTAATAATTCAAAAAATTCCAGCAAAACCCCGTTCTTTTTCTGTTTTCTTTTGCTCTTTTTCCCTTCGAAAACAACGGTAGATTCGATGTTTTCAAATAGATAGAGGTTCTTGCTTCCTAAGTGGAATTGGTAACGCTTTTCGCCGGCTTCATTTTCAAAGCAAAGCAAGGCTATTTTGCTATGGAAAAGCGGGGCGACAGGGTCTTCTTCTTTCTTATCAAAAAAGATTTTGATCGCGACATGATTCTCATCTTCGCTTTGCCCGTCTCCACGGAAAACCGCAAGACGGTCTAACGGGGTTTCTCCATACTCTTTTAAGAAGGAAGCATACGAAAAATCATAGGTGGTGATCACCCCATATCGAAGCGTGAAGGAATCTGGCATTTCGATCATGTTTGGCAAATTATAGAATGATGCGCGTTTCTAGGCTATATCTAGACGAAGATTAACTCTATGCAAAGGGGTGAAACTCCGATAAAATAACGGCGGTATCAAGGAATGTAGATTCCATCTACTCGCCCGCCCACTTCGATGGGACTTGCTTTGTAGGATATCCTAGGCAAGGCAGGCTGCCGCAAGTTCGATCGCATTCTCCCACAATTCCGTTTCCTTGGTGCTTGAAAAAGGAGATAACATGGCCAAAAAACTTCAAATCGAAAACCTCACCCCTGAGATTCTTGCCGAGGTGAAAGACCTTGCAAACGAAGAGGAAGTCGTTGCCTATTTCGCCAAAAAAGGCTACGAAGTCTCGCCAGAGCTTGGCAAGCGTATCCTCGACGGCGTCAAAGCGGGCAACACCGAATTGACCGAAGAAGAGCTTGAGAAGGTTTCCGGCGGATGCGGATCATCCAAAAATTCGACCAGGTCCTAAGAACAAGATAAAACATGATGCCAGGGCCGCGCGCCCTGGCTTTCTTTAATCTATGGAAATCATCAAAGGTAAATTCGCTCGTGCGAACGTCTTTGCCCCCGATATCTCTTCTCGGGCGAGAAGCGACTTGCTTGCGATTTTAGATTCACCTTGCATGAAGGGAAGAAAAATCGCCTTGATGCCGGATTGCCATCCAAATGGAGATGGCACCCTCACTGGGTTTACGATGACCGATGGGGAGGAAGCTATTTTAGGGCTAGAAGATGATGCCGGCTGCGGGGTCAGTTATGTTCGCTTAGACATCAAAAAAGAAGATGTCGATTTCGCTTTGCTTGATGAAGCCTGCCACGCCATCCCAGCAGGAAGAGGGCGGTTTTATCTAGAACCAGCCTATTCCTTTGATTTTTCAAGGCTACGTTGTTATGACGCTATCAAAAAAGAACTATCCTATCCTGTGTTTTTAGGCAGTTTAGGAGGAGGGAATCATTTCATCGAATTAGATGAAGATGAAGAAGGTACGTTATATCTCCTTGTTCATAATGGGCTCGGCATGTATTCCGGTTTAGCGGTCGATTATTATAAGAAACTTGCGTTAAGCAAATCCGAAAATAACGGAGAAAAGACATTAGAGAATACCTTGCTTTATGGTAAGGATAAGGAAGATTTCCATTTCGATATGGCGATTTTTGAGGAATTATGCCGCCTCAATCGCGCTTATATCACTGATACGATTGTGGAACAACTTGGCTATCGCATTTTAGAACGCCAGGATATTTGCCATCATTTTTATAGCGGCTCCGATGGAGTGAGCCGTCATGGAGCGGTCTCATCTAAACGCGGCGAGCCCATCATCATTCCTGTCAACGCCAAAGAAGGCTCTTTGTTAGGCATCGGAAAAGGCAATCCGGATTGGAATTGCTCCGCCCCTCATGGAGGAGGTCGCCTTTATAGCCGAAAAAAAGCCAAAGAATCCTTCACCATGGAAGATTATCAAAACCAAATGAAAGGTATCTTCTCCTCCACGGTTTTCTCTGAAAATCTCGATGAGATTCCTTCCGCCTATCGTAAGATGAACGATATCCTAGAAGCGGTGAAGGATACGATGGAAGTGCAACATATTCTAAGACCTTTATATAATTACAAAGGGAAATGAGGATGGAAACGAAAAAGAAGTCTTATCGAGAATACGTTCAAAGCGATTTCCTTCGTTTAGACGATGAACTTTTCCCTTTGCTAGGGGAAAGTGAGAAAAACGGGGAGCATCTCAAACTTCTTTTCACTTTCACTCATTCCAAGCTTTTCAAAGGCAAAACCTATGAAGAAGGCGACTTCGACATGATGAAAGCCTTCTCGTTTCTTCTAGAACACAAAGACGAAGAAATAAACACCGCTTTTATCCTTTCTTTATTCGCTTATTCCAGCGGGCAAAAAGGGCAGTGGAAAACCCGTAACAGCTATTTCGATGATGGGAAAAGCTTCTATATCACCTGCTCCAAAGAGAAAACCCCTTCCGAAATGGAAGCCTTATGTAAGGAATACGCGTTCCTTAATCATCCTGCCCCCAATGACTTTGATCGGATTTTCGAATTTGTTCTCCGTTTTGTCTGCATTCATCCTTTTTTAGATGGAAACGGGAGAATGTCGGCCGCTTTGCTTCAAGCATTCTTGTACAAAGCGGGGTTAAAATGCGCTTTCTATCTTCCAATTGATCCCCTGATGAGCGGGCTATATGGTCACGCGACATCCAGAGAAATCCGCTTCGCTTCCGGCGTTTATTATCAAATGAAGCCCTTTGATTATTCTTCTTATGTTCCTTATTTAAAAGGGATTCTCTATCACGCTTATACGTTGCTGATGGATACGTTAAAACGCGATCCAAAGGCTAATGGAAAACGCTTCTAAACAAGGCTTACGTGACAAGGCATTCCGCCTTGAACGGCTCTTTTTAAAAGAAGCGAAAAATGTTATTCTTTGAAGCGATGAAAACACTCATATATTTTGAAAACGCGGATAAGGTGAAAACCTCCGGCATCGGCAGGGCGATGTCCCATCAATTGACCGCTCTTTCTTTTGCGAAAGTCGAAACGACCATCCATAAGAAAGACCAATACGACATCGCTCATATCAATACTTATTTCGGCAAATCCCGCGCTTTGCTGAGGAAGTGCAAAAAAGCCGGCATCCCGGTGATTGTCCATGGACATAGCACCTATGAGGACTTCCGCAATTCCTTCAAAATGTGGCAAGTGATGGAGCCATTCTTTGATTCATGGCTCAAATACATGTATAAAAACGCAGATTTGATCATCGCTCCAACCCCTTATGCAAGAGACCTCATCAAATCCTATGGTCTATGCCAGAACGCAATCGCGATCTCTAACGGAATCGACGTGAAAAACTATGCCCCCAATGAAGCTGCCCAAAAGGCCTTCAAAGAGCGATTCCATATCCAAGACGGCGAGAAATTTGTCATGGGCGTTGGCTTCCCGTTTGAGCGAAAAGGCATCATCGATTTCTTTGAAGTCGCTCGTAAATTCCCAGACGTCAAATTCTTCTGGTTCGGCGCGTTGCAACGGATTCTCACCAACGAGAAAATCATCCGCGCGATCAAGAAGAAACCGGATAACGTCATCATGCCAGGGTACGCGAAAGGGGATCTTATCCATGGCGCTTATCAACTCGCCTCAGCGATGTTCTTTCCATCCTTCGAAGAGACCGAAGGCATCGTCGTATTAGAAGCGCTTGCCTCCAAAACCCCGCTTGTGGTGCGCGATATCGGCGTTTACCGTGAGTGGCTGTATGATGGCAAGAACTGCCACATGGGCAAAAATAATGAGGATTTTGCAAAGATTTTGAGAAAACTCATCGACGAAGGCGAGGACCCCGCGATTCTAGAAAACGGC
>ONWJ01000266.1 GCA_900321535.1 uncultured Erysipelotrichaceae bacterium | reverse complement strand
GGCGATGGTGCGGCAGTGAAGTTCGCCATTGATATGAAAGATTTTGGCGCGATCGACATTGCCTATTACGAAGATAACAACCAAACTCCCTTTTACACTTGTTATAGCGATCAACCCCATCAAGAGTTCTATGATGCTTATTTCGTCTGCGCAAGCCATCCTAACTTGAAAGCAAGACGTGGCGAGGTGTTGTTATTCGATATCTACTTTGTCGTCAATAAGGATGGCGAGACTTTGAACATTAAAGACCAAAGTTATTGGACAAGAGAGATTTTCGGGTCCTTCTCTTATCCAAAACTCCCTCGTCTTGATCATCCTCTCCCTGGATGGATAAATAGAAGCCCCCAGAATCATTCTTTTTCGTATCGTGAAGGTGTGAATTCTCCAAATGAAAATTGTGTTCCTTGGTTTGGCATCGGGTGCTATAAAGATGGTATCTATAACAATTTCTACGTCCGTCCTGTAACGGTGCAATTTATCGATTAAATCTTAAAAAACTTTGCAAAACCCCTTCTTTTTATTGTTAAAGTACCTTTTAAAGGGGTGTAAATACAGTGTAAACTTTTCTTTTAGGTCATCAAATTACCATTCGTTCATCATGAAAAGCGATTGGCGATATATGCATATTTGAAGCATTTAAAAAAACTCGACTATATTTTTTCTTTTCATGATTGCGGTATTGAATCTATAACTACAATTTTTTATGGAAACTGCATTCACCGAGAACAAGAAAAAGTATGTCGGCGTCCTTGGCGCATTCGGTCTGTCCGTTGGCACTTCCATTGGATGAGGCTCTTTTGTTGTTACCGGTAGCGACTATCTTTCTCAAGCTGGTTTGCTATCGTCTGCAGTCTTCTTATGCAAGGACTTATGCCATTTCTTAAGCAGCCGTTGCAATTGTGTTTTATGGGCGCAGAGCTTCTCCTGGCAATTGACGCAGCGAAGCGACATGTTGGTCGTATCGGAGAAGCGTTCTGGGTGTCTGTGATAGTTGATTTCCCATTCCAAAAGTAAGGCTAATGATAAGGCCACCAGCACAAGCGGGAAGGGGTTTAGGAAATACCCGTTTTCAGACGGGGCGACGATGATGAAGATGAGTGGGGTGAACATCATCGCAAAATCCCAGTTATAGATGCGGCACGTGCCACAGCAACGGTTATGCATAATCCAAGTTTGGAACGGGCAGAAGAAGAGGATGCAGATCATATCGCATACCGAATAGGTGATGGAAATGATAACCATGATGCCTTGATCGAAAATGTTGAGAAAATACAAAACGCCGAAGACGCCGTTAAGCGCAATCCAACTTAAGAAGACGAAGAAGGTGGCTTTCCAGCTTTGCAGTTTTGGTTTTGTTTCCCCACTAGGGACATAATTCCGTTTGAATTGCTTTTGACTCCCCATCGAAGAAGTTTTGGCAGGAATGAAACGCTCAATCATTTCCCAAGTGAAAGATAGGGTCACAAAACCCAAAACCACGATGGTCGCGGGATGAGAGAAATCGAAGAACGCTAAATGAAAAACCCGGGTCAAGATATAGTAGATGATGACCGCGATGAGCAAAGACCCGCGATAAATCAGGCGGAAATAATTCAATTTGGATATTAACGAAATGGGTTTTCTCATGGGCAAGAAATTTTAACCTATGGTTGAACCAAAACAACCCCGAAAATAAGTCCTATCATAGATAGTCGGATGACTAAAAAAACAAAAATCGGTGTTGCACTATCGTGACAGAGACAATGCTATCATGGTGCCAAGAAACAGGAGGACGTCTTATGCCAAGAGAATTGACCGATGAAATGCTTAATCAAATCAAATACGTCTCGATGGCCGATTATATGCGCCGTGTGGATAGATTAACGGACCTTGAAGATAAATTGGCCTTCACCACCCGTTATCTTCTTTCCTATGGAACCGGTGAGGGCAGAGACCATACCTTAGCCGAGGCCATTCATATCGCAAGAATGAAGATTGCAGATGCTTCCGCTAAGTTAAGAAAAGACGCCGTCCTTGTTCCAGATGAAACCGTCGATCCTTTTATCAAACCAGAGGAAGACGCTGCCAATCGCCTCTTCATGGCGTCTCCAACCGTCTATTTAAGAGATGAAGCCAATCGTATCTTGAGGGGCTATGCTGGAAGAGAATTAACCGAAGAAGATCAAAGACGCATCGTTGAATACCAATTATCCTCCGCGGTTTTGATGAACGATTCGGAAAACACAATCAACTTCGAAATCGAAGAATTGGATAAAGAGCCAAAAATTGACGACCTCAAATTCCGTTTAGAAGAGAAATTCGGTGGGGTTAAGCAATTTGAAAAAGCCTATAAGGCCACCAAGCCAGGCGTCTTATCCAAAATCTTCTCAAGATCTTCGACTGCCTATCATAACCTTGATGCGGCTTATCGCGCCTTCTCCAATCCAGAGCATGCGCTTCATGGCAATATGGATGCGTTAGATAAATCCGCGAAAGAATACCTTCAGCATTGCTTCCCAAAGCTGAATCTACGCGATCGGATTCCATCCCTTGCCATGGTCAATCGATTAAGTGGAACCAAGAAAGCTCGCGCTTTATTTAGCCTTAACATCCTTGCTTCTACCGCTGAGCAAAGAAAGATGAACGGCGCTTATGAGAAGATCATCAATGCGAACCGTCAAATCGCGATGGAAAACGAAGCCAATCTTGGTAATGAGGATCAAAGTCAATTGATAGAAGACAATGGCCAAGAAAACCAAAATAACAACCAGGGCTTCCAGCAAGAGTTGATGAACGACCTTGTCAAAGATGAAGCGCCTTATGATCAAGAACAAGCTGAGCGCGATTATCACGAGAACTTCAAATTAGAAGGCGTCGAAGAAGACGAGCCGGATGTAGAGCCATAATCTATCGACTAACATTCGCCGAGGCGATTTGCCTCGGCTTTTCTTCTTGCAGGGAATCTTTCATTTGATATGATTTGCTCGTTTTGGGCTAAGACAACATCCAACGAATCGAAATAGAGGAAGAGATATGACCCAGTATTATGAACCGATGCTATATATGTCCACCAAAGAGCATCCAAACACCATGGGTGTGGAAGTGGTGCTGAAGGAAGATGTCGATGGAGCTATTCTTACGGATGTGGTGGAACGTCTCCGCGTTCGCTTTCCATATTTCTATGTGAAGGCAGTACGCTCTGGCAACGATCTTTCCGTAGAGCCAAACCCGCTTCCATTAACGGTTCGAAACACCTGGTCTCCGATCGTGTTCAATTGCGAAGAATCCAATTTCCACCTTGCGGCCTGGAAATATCAAGGCAAGCGCATGGCTTTTGAAATCGCCCATTCTATCACCGATGGAATCGGCGTGCTTCCTTATATCAAAAGCGTTCTATTTTCTTATTTATCCTGCAAAACCGGCCTATCTTTTGATAAAACGGGGTTCCGCTTGGTGGGCGATAAGATCCCAGAATCCGAGATTGGCAACCCGGTAGAAGGTTTTGATATCGATGGGGCGGAGATGCCTCTTTACCTCAAAAAGCCAAGCGAGACATTTTTCCGCATGAATGACAGCGGGATCAACGAACCTACTGTTACTCGCCTCCGCTTAGAAGAGGCTGAACTCATGCAATACTGCAAAGATTATGACGGTAGCCCAAATGCTTTTTTGTGCGTGATGATGGCCAAAGCCATTCGACGTCTCAACCCAGATATTGAAAAGCCTATCGCGGCTTCGATTGCCATTGACCATAAGG
>ONWJ01000267.1 GCA_900321535.1 uncultured Erysipelotrichaceae bacterium | reverse complement strand
GTAGCAAGTGAATCGCTGCGAGCCTACCATGACATCCATGCCAAAAAGCGGAGTGATCTCACGGTTCAAACAGAGATGGTATAACTCTGGGAATCCGGTCATCGTCTGATAATCGGAGATACCCACATAGGAGTAGTGGTTCTTTAAGCCCAAAGAAACGATTTTGCGCATCGAAAGGCCGCTTCGTAAGAAGCTATAGCCAGAATAGATGTGCAAAGGCAAGAAAGGCATGAACAAATTATAAGGCAAAAGCCTTAAAAATGGGGAGTTAGAGATATCGAATATCGGTTTTAAAAGATGGTAAACATCTTTCCTTAGCCTCCTATTGAGCAAAAGCGTTGAAGAAACCACAACCCAAATGGCTCACCTTTCGTTTGATTTCTCGACGCAGAATCAAACAAAATGCGTTATGATTCTTTCGTGGAAAAACGAACCAAAAGAGCGATTATCATTCCCTGCGTCATCGTGGGTTCTTTGACTGTCCTCTATTTTGGTGGAGGAACAATTGCTGGATTGATCGCTTTCGATTCCATTTTTAATAGCCGTCAATCTTCGCTTGCAAAGCTAGAGACCGATGATTTACGAGTCTATAAAACAAGGAACGATTACCCGGTGATGAGCAATCGCTCCATTGAGACATTCCAGAGCGATAACAACGTGTTAACGGGCTACTTTTATCAAGTGACAAACCCTAAAGGAAACGTTTTGTGTTTCCATGGCATGAGAGGACTTGCCGATGGGCTAGACGCACAATACCAGCAGTGGTTCCTTTCTCGTTCCTATAATGTCTTCGCAATCGATATGACTGCCTGCGGAAGTAGTGAGGGCAACCGTTATGAAGGCATTTGCCAATCTCCTAAAGACGTCTCCAATGCCTACTTCCATTTTAAGGAAACCCATTCAAACATAGAGAATCTAAAAACATATTTCGTCGGCCACTCTTGGGGCGCTTATGGATCAGCGGCCGCAGCTTATTATGGAGCGGTTCCAGACGGCGTGATTACCTTCTCGGCCTTTGATATTCCGACCTACGAAATGCTTGATATGTCACGTCGTTACATCGGGGTATTAACGGATATCACCTATCCCAATTTCTTCATCGCCAGCCAAATTCGATATGGCGAAAAAGCGAAAATCTCTGCAAAAACCGTTTTAAAAGACCATCCAACCATCCGTTCTTTGCATTTTTACGGCACCAACGACAAGACGGTCTATCCACAGGATGCTCTTTATACCAGCATTAAAAATGATCCCATCCCTAATGCCAAGATCGTCTCATTAGAAGGCGTAGGACACTCGGTGCCTTGGCTTACAATGAATGCCAAAAACGCCGCGGATGACCACAAGAAGCATCTAAAATCTTTGACTGGCGAAGAAAAGGAAACTTACATTCAAAGTATTGATAAAGAAAAGACCTCCGAATTATCTCCGAAGGTCTTTGATGAGATTGCGTTATTCCTCAACGAATAAGGCATCCAAATCCGCGATGAAGGCGTCGAGTTCATTAAGGTTATTGATCTTCGCGCCACTCGCTTGGGCATGTCCGCCGCCGCCCCATTTCTGGGCGATCGGGGAGATGTCTTTTTCTTTGGAACGGATGGAGATTCTCCAGCAATAATCTTTGGGATTGGGATCCTCGGTGATGGAGCACCAGGCGTTGATCCCGGCGATGTTGGAGAAGGTGTTAACATGCTCTTTCCCTAGAATCGGGGTGATATGGAGCCTATCTTGGGTTTCTTTGTCTAAGCAATAATAGGCAACTCCATGTGGAGAGACTTTGAAGTTCGATAAGACATAAGCAAGGCTATAAAGAGAATCGAGATTCTTCTCATACATCTCTAAATAGATCTTGCGGATATCGATGCCAGTGGCAAGAAGGGCTTGAGCAACCGCGAAGGTATGAGGAGAAGTGGAAGAATACATAAATCTTCCAGAGTCCCCGACAATGCCGATATAGAGGAATCTCGCCGCTTCCTTGGAGATGAAGGTACCAGGGAAGTGAAGCAAGACGTTGCTTGCAAGCTCAGC
>ONWJ01000268.1 GCA_900321535.1 uncultured Erysipelotrichaceae bacterium | reverse complement strand
CTCAAAGACATTCCCTGCGATTTGATCCTCACCATGGCCTATGGCCAAATCGTCCCGCAGGAAGTCCTTGATCACCCAAGAATCGCTTGCTTGAACCTTCATGGTTCCTTGCTGCCCGCGCTTCGAGGCGCGGCCCCGATTCAAAGGGCGCTCGATTTAGGATTAGAGAAAACCGGCGTCACCTTGATGGAAATGGTGGATAAAATGGACGCGGGGAGGATGTTCGATAAAGAGGAAATCCTTCTTGGCGAAGATGAGAATTACACCTCCTTGAGTTTGAAGATCGCCTCTGCCTCCATCGCCTTAACCAAGCGCAGCCTCTTAGACGTTCTTAACGGCGTGAATCCTGGGGAAGAGCAAGATGAATCCTTGGTGACCTTTGCCGATAAAATCTTGCCTGAAGATGAGAAACTCGATTTCGGTTTCACCCGAGCACAATTCGTGAACCGCGTCAAAGCCATTTCCTTGACCCCAGGGGCTTATTGCTATTTGGGCAACGATAAACTCAAGATCCTTGCTGCTAGAAGCGGGGAAGAAGGAAGATGCGGTCAAAACGGGCAAGTGATTGACTGCAAAAAGAAACTGACCGTCCAAGTCGCAGACGGCTTGGTCGAGATTTTAAGCGTCCTCCCAGCTGGGAAAAAGCAAATGGACGCGCGCAGCTTCTGCAACGGCAGAGACCTCAAAGACGTGATATTGCATTAATGGACAAAAAGAAGCGGTATTTCACCTTATCGGTTCACCAGTTCGTGGACTTTCTTTTCCGCGTCGGCGATATCGATGACCGCATCTATAACCAAACCACCATGCAGATGGGCGCGAAGATGCATGGTTCCTATCAAGCGAAGCAAGGCAACCAGTATCAAAGCGAATATCCCTTAAGTGGGAAAATCGAAATCGAAGAAGGCACGATCTTCCTTCAAGGAAGAGCCGATGGCCTTATCGTCGGTGGGCCTTATCCGGTCATAGACGAGATCAAAACATCGATCATGCCGACCAAAACGTTTTACGAGCAGCAAAAGCAGTGGCACCTTTCCCAAGCCCTGGTCTATTGCTATCTCTATCTCCTTGACCATCATGAAACCCGGATGGGCGTGGATCTCACCTACATGAGCCAAATCGATTCCGAGGACAAGATGGTCAAGCATTTCGATTATTCTGCCTCTACAATCAAAGAAGAAGTTGAAGCTTATGCGAGGATGTATTTTGAATTCTTCCTCGAGCAAGAGGCGCACCTTGATGAGCGCGATGCCTCATCCAAAAGCCTGGCCTTCCCATATCAACGTTTCCGGGCAGGGCAAAAAGAGCTTTCCAAATATGTCTATGGGGCCATCTCCAACGGGGGAATCCTTTTCGCCGAAGCCCCAACCGGCATTGGCAAAACCTTGTCCGCTTTGTTCCCATCCGTCAAATCGTTTGCCCAAAAACGGGTCGACCGCATTTTCTATTTGACCGCCAAGCAAACCGGGAGCCTAGCAGCCTATCAGGCCATGACCCAGCTCTATGAAGCAGGGCTGCGTTGCCGCGACTCCGTTTTGGTGGGAAAAGAGAAAATATGTCTTGCCCCAGGATGCCGTTGCAACCCCGATAGTTGCCCGTATGCGAAGGGGTATTACACCAAGATCAAAGAAATCATCAAAGAAGTATGCAAGAAAACGAATCGGTTCGATGAATCGACCGTTTTGGAGATGGCAAATAAATACCAAGCATGTCCTTTTGAGATGCAGTTAGACCTCTCTTTGTTCGCCGATGTGATCATCTGCGATTACAATTATCTGCTCGATCCGATGGTCTATCTCGAACGTTATTTCGAGGAAGGAATCGATACCTCCACCGACGTCTTTTTGCTGGATGAAGCCCATAACCTCGTCGACCGCAGCAAAGACATGTATTCGGTCGGACTTGAATTCGAGGAGGTCGAAGAGGCGAAAAAATCGCTGCATGGCAATGGCTGGAGAAAGTTGCGGAAAGCCTTGAAAGGATTCTCCGATTTCCTTTCAACCATCCCGATGGACAATCAGCCAACCGAAATCCCTTGCCCGAAAGATGAACTGATCGGCTATATCGATGCGATTCGGAAAGCCAAGACCAGCGAAGAGAAAACCACTGATGTGTTGCCGCCTGAATTCACCAACTTAT